>NZ_JARBDB010000056.1:0-38353 GCF_036577605.1 Paenibacillus sp. GYB004 | reverse complement strand
CGGAAGCCGGCGTCATCGGCAAGCCGGACCCGCTGCGCGGAGAGATCATCAAAGCGTTCATCTCGCTGCGCGCCGGATTCGAGCCGAGCGACGAGCTGAAGGCGGAGATTTCGCAGTTCGTCAAAGTTGGGCTGTCCGCCCACGCCGCGCCTCGCGAAATCGAGTTTAAGGATAAGCTGCCGAAGACGCGCAGCGGCAAGATCATGCGCCGCGTGCTCAAGGCGTGGGAGCTTGGCCTGCCGACCGGCGACTTGTCGACGATCGAAGATTAAGGCGAGCTAAAATTAGATGCAATAACAAACAGACTGCCGCTAATCGCGGTCGAATCCAGGTACGATCTGAGATTCGGTCCGCAGATTAGCGGCAGTTTTTATTTGCGCTAGAATGGTTACGTTACGCTCGGTACGGCATGGAAGCGACCAGGACGTTCTGAATGAAGAGAAGCTGCCGCTTACGTAGAGGGGCATTTATCGCGGGCTAGTTTTGGTATAGAAGCTAGCTTATGCTTTTGCGGAGTACTTTCGCACTTCTCGTGCCGGGGAGCGGCAGTTTGCTGCTCCAGCTGGAATTTTGCGTGGTGGCGCAAGTGATCTGTGTTGGGAAGAGTGGTTGCAAGGTTGTAAAGCACTTGTCCGGTCGCTCGCGGAACTTTCATTTCCGTTATTTTGGATCGACGGGGTAAAATGGCTGGTTAGCGGAAATAAGAGTTCCGTTATTCAGCCGAATCGGTCCGTATTGCCCGCAAATGGTACAAATAGCGGAAATGATGTTTCCGTTACCGCGGTTACCGGCACTGGTTTTCAAGAATAAAGGAAATGGAATTTCCGCTATCACCCACGAAGGAGGATGGCTGCGAATTGGGAAATGGGCAGCCTTTCCGAGCGCCGCCGGCTATCCGCCCACTACCCAAACCTATGACTCCGCCCGCATTCCATGTTACACTTTGGACAGCAGCCGCTTCAAAATTTGCTCGTAGTGATCTTTCGTTATACCTGGGGCAAACTCTTCCGGCAAATCGTCCAGCTCCGGGATCGGGGCGCCTTCCGGCGTGCCGATGACGACCTTCAGCGGTTCTCCGCTGCCCGGATTGTTGCCTTTCCAGATGAGGCCAATATCGCGGTAATCCGTCTCGCTCCAGGTGTACAGCACGTTGCCCAGTCCCTGCTCCTCGAATTTGCGCGCGTAATCAAACTTGGTGTTGTCCAGATCGGGGATCGGCAGCATCTTCGTCAGATCGACCCCTGTGGCCATCTCCAGCGCCCGCGCATAGGCCAGTATGTGCGTTCCTCCGCGTACAAGCAGGTAGCCGATCATCTCCCGGGCAACGGGATGGTCCGTCATCTGGTACACACGCATTTTGTGAGTGCGGGCGCCGACCTCGAGAAAAAAGTTGTGGTGCAGATCCAGCACGAGATTGCCGCTGTTGAACACGTAATCGCCGTTCCACGCCTTCCCCATTGAATCGACCGCAAGCGCCGTCTGGGCGTTTACGATAAAATGCTGCGTATTCCGCACGTTCAGACCCGGCCCCAGCGGAGTCGAATCCGGCGGCCCGGGATGGGTAATCCCCCGCAGCAGCAAATTGACCGTATTGGTCACAAGCTCCACATGTCCGAATTCCTCAGCCGTTATGCTCGCCACCAGATCGTAAAACGGCTTCAGCTTTTGCTTCTGACGGAAATTGTTCGATTGAAACATATAGTTGTTTAAGGTCGACATTTCGCCGAACTTGCCGCCCAGCAGCTCCTGAACCGCCGCGGCCGCATTGGCGTCGCCTTGCTCGAGTACCGGCAAAGCGATAGGCAGCTTTTTGATTCGTTTAAACATGACAACCTCCCTGCCCACTTTTAGTTGCCTCATTTATATGCGGCGGCAGGTTGACCCCATTCCCCGATGTCATAAACAAATGCCGCTTTCCTCCTGCGAATCCAAATGTTTGTGCGAGGAAGGAAGGGGTTTACCGGGCTCCGGCCGCTCTTTGATGATGCTTTAGGTAACAAATCGACTTCCAAGGCGGCCCGTAACCCTCTTTCTTTGCAAGCAGAACGTATCCAGCCTCGGCGAAAGAGAATACGTACGATCTCTATACCACTATAAGAGTCTCCGGCACCCTCTATTTTCGGCATATGGGGGTGAGTGAGACGAATAAAGGCGGTTTGTGAGGCTGTCGATTCATGGTGGACAACCAAGTGGAAAGGGAAAAGATGACCTTCTGGCGAGTTTTGTCTGGAATCCCCTACCTTACAATCCTTATTCAATCAAGGGATTCCGGACAACCTGTTTGAGCAGAAGAAGGTAACTTTTCACTTGGAACGCCCTGCTAACACTTCTACACAATGAATCGACAGCCTCGGTTTGTACCCCTTATTTCAGCCGGCTGATAGGGGGTGCAGCCTTTTCGCGGATTTTAGCAGCTTCAAACCTTTCTTATTCCGTGTCCAAGCCTGTTTTCGGACAAAATAGAGGGTACAAACCGCTCCTATTGGGTCCTTTCCCCGCTTGACGCAGGGCAGAAAAAGGACCTCAGCCCCCACTTACTGTGGAAGTTGAGGTCCTTTCCAATTGAATCCCTAAGCCTTATGCCCACTAGCCGTGCATAACGCTAATGCTAACGCTAAGCTACGCCATACCCCGGGGCAGCTCAAACCGGGTGTACCCCTCCATCCGGAACGGACTCGTCGAGGTCGCCCACGGAAACGGATATTCCGAGAACAGCTTCCGCTGCTCGGCTGCGTCCCGGATCTGCTCGGATAAGCCGGGCACGAGACGGACGGTCGTATGCCCTTCCTCCCGCTCGACCCGGTAAGGCTCTCCGATCGTACGGACCGACCAGGACGACTGGTGAGCTCCGTTGGACACGGCGACGAAGCTCCGGCACGCTTCCAGCGGCGCGTACAACGATTCGCCCGAACCATCCAGCACCCGGAACAAGTTGAGATACATATTCCGCATCAGATTCTCCGACTCGCCCTGGAACGTATACTCCGGCTTCCCGGTGCTCCGGATCTCGAGCCGGTTATCGTAATGCCACAGCGCCTCGCCTTCCGTCCCCTGAATCGAGATCGAAGGAGCGTCGTTGCGTTCATGGCAGAGCATCGCATAAAAATGAACGTTCACGCCGCGGGCGGTTCCGATCCGGACGCACGATACGTCGTCGCCCTCGATCTCGTTCGCATGGTACAGCTCCGCCTGCACCCATTCGGGAGAGGAAGCGGCGGCATCGCCGCTGCCGGCGGCCAGCAGGCAATTATGCATCAGATGGGCAAATGGGTTATTGATCGTCCCGTCGAGCACGAACTGCCCGTCGCATACCAGCTTGCCGGCCCAGCGGGTGCGCTCGTAATAGGAGCGCTGCCTTTTCCACATCCCGACGCCGGTCACATCGGTGATCCGGCCGATCGCTCCGGCGTTCAGCCTATCCAGCAGCTGGCGAAACGCCGTGCCTGATGTATTCTGGAAGTTCACCTGACAAAACCGGCCGCTCTCCCGCTGCGCGGCGATCATCTCGTCGATGTCCTGAACCGTTACGGCAGGCGGCTTCTCTACGATGACATGAAAACCGGAGCGAAGCGCACGGATGCACATCGGCTTATGCGCGGCGATCGGCGTGGCGATGACGACGAAGTCCGCTTCCGGGTGTGCGTCCAGCATCTCCTCGTAATCGGTGTAATGCTTCGCGCCGGACGCCGTCAGCGCATCGTACGTCTCGCGGTACGCCCCGATATTCAGCTCGGCGAAAGCGACGATGTCCAGAAGCCCTTCACCGGCTAGGCCCAGCATGGTCTTGACATGGTTGGAGCCGAAGCCTCCGATTCCGACGATTGCGGCCCGATATCTGTTCAAATCGATTCCCTCCAATACCGCTTTCCATGCCGGTCCCGGCGGCGGCTTGAGGCGCCGATTCCCGGTCCGGCGGAAAGTAAGGCACGTGCAGCGGCTGCTACACGTGCTCCAGGTAACGTTCTTTAATAAGCGCAAGTGCTTCGTCGCCATCCATATCCCACACCTGGCGATTGAAAATCTCTACTTCGATCGGGCCGTCGTAGCCGGCCGCTTCCACTGCTTTGCGCATCCGGCGCAGCTCAATCACGCCGTCTCCCATCATCCCCCGGCCCATCAGCAGATCCGGCACCGGCACGATCCAGTCGGATACGTGATAGCCGAGAATCCGGCCTCTCGCCCGCTCGATCTGGGCATACAGCTCCGGATCCCACCAGACGTGAAACGCATCGATGACGACGCCCACGTCCTGCTTATTGAACCGTTCCGCCAGCGTATTCGCCTGCGCCAGCGTGTTGATGACCGAGCGCTCCGCCGCATACATCGGGTGCAGCGGCTCGATGCCCAGCTTGACGCCGTGCGAGCGGGCGAACGGCACGAGCTCCGCGATCGACTCGGCGACCGTCTTGCGCGCATAGTCGATGTCCCGGTCCGGGGCAGGGCCGCAGACGAGCACCAGCACGTCGGTGCCGAGCTCGGCCGCTTCCTCGACGGCGCGGCGGTTGTCGTCCATCCGCGCGGCCCGCTCGGCGGACGTCGCCGCCGGGAAGTAACCGCCGCGGCACAAGCTGGAGACGCGAAGTCCGGCGTCCTTCACCAGCCGCCTGCTCTCGGCAACGCCCGCTTCGGCAACCTTATGGCGCCACAGGGCGATCCACGGCACCTCGGCGCGCACGCAGCATTCGACGGCTTCGCGCATATTCAGCCGGTCGGTCGTGATTTGATTCAGACTCAGTCGATCTATATTTTGTAAACGTTCCACAGCAGCGTTCCCTCCCGGTTATGTGATGTCCTTCCGCGTCGGCCCAGCCCGGATTAGCGGATACCGGCCAGCGCCAGCGCAGCGTTCATCCGTTCTACGGCCATCTCCGGATCGGCCAGCAGTCCCGCCTGATCCGCCAGGACGAACAGATCGGCCAGATGGACGATCGAGCGCGCCCCTTCGGCTCCGCCGATCATCCGGAAATGGTTTTGGCGACCGTTCAAGTAAGCCATAAACACAATCCCCGTCTTGTAGGCATACGTTGGTTTCTGGAAAATATGCCGCGACAACGGAACGGTAGGCGCCATAATCGATTCATACCGGTCCAGGTCGCCTCTATCCAGCGCATGAAGCGCTGCGGCGGCGGCTGGCGCGATCGCGTCGAAAATGCCGAGCAGCGCATGGCTGTAACCCTGATCGTCGCCGCGGATCAGCTCGGGATAATTGAAGTCGTCGCCGGTATACATTTTCACATTTTCGGGCAGCAGACGGCGCATGCGGATTTCTTTCTCCGCATCCAGCAGCGAAATTTTGATGCCGTCCACCTTGTCGGCATTCGCCCGGATAACGCGCAAGCAGACGTCCATCGCCGCATCGAGATCGTCCCGGTAGCCCCAGTACCCGGCCAGGGCCGGATCGAACATATCGCCGAGCCAGTGAAGGATGACCGGCTGCTTCACCTGACGCAAAATACGTCCGTATACGCGCTCGTAATCGTCGGGACCGCTCGCGCAGGCCGCCAAAGCGCGGCTCGCCATCAGGATGACTTGTCCGCCTTCGCCTTCGACGAAGCCCACCTGCTCCTCATAAGCCGCTTCCACGTCTTCCAGCGTCACCTTCGGACCGGGCGCCAGATGGTCGGTGCCGGCTCCGCATGCGATCCGGCCCCCTACCGTGCGGGCCTCGGCGATCGAACGGCGGATCAGCTCCTTGGCCCGCAGCCAGTCGAGTCCCATCCCCCGCTGGGCCGTATCCATCGCTTCCGCGACGGCGAGACCGAGCGACCATAGATGATGCCGGTAGCCAAGCGTGGCGTTCCAGTCGATCTGGGCGTTATTCAACGGATCGGCGTCCGCGAACGGATCGCACACGACGTGAGCCGCCGAGAAGGCGACCCGGCCCGTGAACGGACTGGCCGGAACTTCGAATCCGGCCGATTTGCCCGTCGTATATTCATATAAAGCTCCCCCCGCGCGGGGGAGACGAATCGTCTTCGCCATCGGTCCGTCCTCCTTTTACAAGCTAAGCTTCGGTACGTCGATCCAGCGGCGCTCGCGCCACGATTCCAGACCCAGGTCGGCCAGCTGCGTGCCTTTGGCCCCTTCCAGCAGATCCCAAGGGAACGGCGTGTCGATCACGATATGCTTCAGGAACATCTCCCATTGCACTTTAAACGCATTGTCGAACGTCTGGTTGTCCGGCACTTGCACCCATTGGTCGCGGAATTCGAACGGATTCGGAATATCCGGGTTCCATACCGGCTTCGGCGTGTTGACGCGATGCTGCGTCTTGCAATCGCGAAGGCCCGCTACCGCGCTGCCTTCCGTACCGTCGACCGTCACCGTCAGCAGATCGTCGCGGTCTACGCGCACCGTCCACGAGGAGTTCGCCTGGACGATGATGCCGCCTTCGAGTTCGAACGTAGCGTAAGCCGAATCGTCAGCCGTGCACTCGTACGGATTGCCCTGCTCATCCAGACGTTTCGTCACGTGTGTCGCTGCGAGACACGATACGGCCTTGACTTCGCCGAACAAATTGTCGAGCACATAACGCCAGTGAGCGAACATGTCGACGATAATGCCGCCGCCGTCTTCCTTGCGGTAGTTCCACGAAGGACGCTGACCCGGCTGCCAGTCTCCCTCGAATACCCAATAGCCGAACTCCATCCGGACGGACAGAATTTGCCCGAAAAAGCCGGAATCGATCAGCCGCTTCAGCTTCAGCATCCCCGGCAGGAACAGCTTGTCTTGCACGACGCCGTTTTTGACGCCGGCTTCGCGGGCGATCCGCGCAAGCTCCATCGATCCGTCCAGATCGACTGCAGTCGGCTTCTCGCAATAAATATGTTTGCCGGCGGCAATCGCCTGCTTGATGCTCTCGGCGCGGCGGACCGTCGTCTGGCTGTCGAAATAAATCTCGTTGTAAGGATCGGCCAGGCAAGACTCCAGATCGGTGCTCCACCGCTCCACTCCATGCGTCTCGGCGAGCGCTCTCAGCTTATTCTCTTGTCTTCCGACCAGAATCGGGTCCGGCATGATGACGCTTCCATCGGGCAGCTTGACTCCCCCTTGGCTGCGGATCGCGAGTATGGAACGGATCAGATGCTGGTTCGTGCCCATCCGTCCGGTAACGCCGTTCATAATAATTCCGATTTTACGTACGCTCATGTTCATGTCTCCCTTCGGTTTATACTGCCATTGTATACGCCGGGAGAGCGCTTAATCTTACGACTAAGGGAAACGAATTCTCACATTCGGAACCAAAATGCGGATTGGTCGAAAAAAGAAAAAGCGCCGAACATTGTCGGCGCTAGCGCTACAGCGGATGCTGGACTTAAACGTATTTTACTCAAAACTTGCCGCTAACCACAAACACGACGGACAACACCAGCACCGTACTCAAGGAAAGCCCCGTCACGTAAGACGAGATCGAAGAGGAGGCGGCCTGGACGTCCCCGCCCGCGATGCGCTTCATCAGACGTCTGCCCATGATCGAGATGACGATGATAAACAACAACACAATCATCCCGCCGCCCCGCTCCATATAGATGAGCCAAAACGGCTTGTCCGAGCCGAGTCCCATCTCCAGAATCATGAATACGCCGGAAATCAGCACAAGAAAGGCGCTCGGATGCGTCAGCAGATTAAAGGTGCGAACCGTCTTCCGGACGATGCCGCTAACGTCGGCGGAGGGAAGCATCTTCTTCATAGCCGTCAGCAAAATCGCGACAGCGACAAGCGAGCCGAGCCAAATCGATAGACCCGTAAGATGAATAAACAGCATAAAACCGTACATTTCCGTACTCCTCCTTTGGAAAATCCGCAACTTGCTTATTGCCGCTTATATAGTCACGCGTGATTAATTCGACATGAGTAGGTTATCAGCTTTTGATCTTCTAGTCAAGTGTGACTATAATGGTAGGGGATAAGGAGGATTCGGCATGGACGAACGCGAACTGCTCGTACTCGGTTTATTGATGGCACAAAGCCAGCATGGCTATCAGATTAACGAATTTATCGAACGCAACCTGGGACAGGTTTCCGATATGAAGAAAGCGACCGCCTATGCAATCTTAAAAAGACTCGACCAATCCGGCTTCGTGGATGTAAGTGTGGAGCAAGAGGGGAACCGGCCGCCCAGACAGATCTATTCGATCACGAAAGCAGGCGAAGCACGGTTTGAGGAATTGCTGCGAACGACGCTGGGAAGCTTCGAGAACATCACTCCGTCGGGGGATATCGGTCTGATGTTCATCGATCATCTGCCTCCAGAAGAGGCCGTAAAGCTGCTGGAGGAAAGACTTGCGAAGACGACCCGAATGCTGCGGACGTTCACCTCCGTTCCTTTTCACGGACACGGAAGCGGGGTCGATCTGTCGGTACGGCACCGGATCGCCCTGCTGCAATGCGATATCGACTGGCTGAAGGAAACGATTGCCTCGATCTATGGCGGGATGGGAACGGCCGACAGGCCGACGACCTAACAAGAGCCTATGTCCTACGTAACCCGGAGAACGGAGTAGGGACGAACCGGAACAACACCGCGGCTTGCTTCTCCGCTCTCCGTATTTACATACACCCCTATTTCACACATCATAAGTTGCCGCCAGGCCAGGATCATCCGCCCATTCCGCAAAAAGCCGCCGCGTCGTGTACCGCCGCCTTCCCCTGCGTTCGCGCCGCCCGGTACAGCCTCAGCTCCAATCCGGTTCCTCCGGCTTGCCGATTTCTCTGTATTTTTTCGGCGACATGCCGACAATCGCTTTAAACGTCCGGTAAAAAGTCGATACGGAATCGTAGCCGACCTCAAAGCAGATCGAGATAATATCTTTGCCGGTATCGGCAAGCAGCTTCCGGGCAAGCCCGATCCGAACCTCCGTCAAATATTGAATCGGAGTCGTATCGTAGCGCTCCTTGAAAATATTGTTGACGTACCGGGTGCTGATGCCCAGCTTGCCGGCCAGATCGGCGGCGGTCAGAGGCTCGTAGTAGTGCATATCGATATAGCTGCGTATTTTCTCGGCGCGGAGCCAGTTGGAGCCGGAACCGGCCGGCGACGCGGGCGCCTCCTGTGAACGGGCGAGAGCAAGCAGCAGCTGGGACAGATGGATTTTCAGGGAGAGGCGGGTGAGCGGCGAGTGCGGCTTCGATTGCTCGAACAACATTTTTCGCAGCAATTGGCGCAGTTCGCTTCCGATAAAGGCGCTCGGCTTCATCAGCGCCGAAGTTTGAAAATAAGCGTGAAGCAGCCCCCCGGCGATTTCCGGATCGAGTGCGGACTGCTCAAAAGCCAGCACAAGCAGCGTCAGCCTGGAATCCGACATGACGGAATGCGCCGAATACGGCAGCAGCACGGCGGTATCGTCGCCCCCCAGCTCGTACGTTTCCCCTTCCAGCCTGATCTTCCCTTCGCCCTCAAGCACAAACAAGATCTGGTGGATCTGATGATGATGCTCGGTTACGAGATGACCACCCATATGCTTTTGCTCGTAAATGTCGATTTGATTCGGGGACAAATCGATCCATTTGATCGTCATGGCGCAACCTCCGGGAATGAGAACGAACTTGCTACTGTCATTTTATCGCGGATGGGAGGCGCTTTACAAGGATTCTCGCTTTAATGGATCATTGGAATGTTGCCTTAGCCAAACTACTCTCGGCTTTGTGCCGACAGCTCCAGAATCATCAGCCGAAGCGCCTTGTGCAGCGTCTCCAGCGCGAAGCTCGGAACGCTTCTCTTCATCAAGAGCGCCAGCTCATGCGAGGCTGGGATATGGATAAAGCCGGATCGCACCTGATCCTGCCTGTTCTCCTGATGCAAACGATGCAGCATCTGATACATAACGTTGTTGCACAAATACGTTCCCGCCGAATTCGAGATTTGGGCAGGAATGCCGTGCTCGAGCAAACGATTGATCATCGCCCGATACGGCAATGTCGTGAAATAAGCGGCCGGACCGTCCTCCGCAATGGTCTGATCCCGGCAGACGACCCCGGAATTGTCCGCATCCCCGTCGCTGCAATTGATTGCGATCCGCTCCGGCGTAATCCGGTCCCGGCCTGCCGCAAGCCCCAAGGAAATGACCGCATCCGGCGAAACCTCCTCGTATTTGCGCAGCAAAGCCGCCGCCGACGAAGCAAATTCGACAGGCAGCACCGCCGAGATCACCTCATACTCGCCGATCCGCTCGCCGTCTATTCGTTGTGCCAACTGCTCGGTAGGATTGATTGGATAATGAAGAAAAGGCACAAATCCGGTTACCAGTATTTTTTTCATTTTAGGTGCAACGGAGATTGTCCGGATTGTCCGGATCGCCCGGCAGTCCGCAAGCAGCACGGTCTTTTTGCACGGTTCGCCTCCGTCCTTCTCCGCTCCGTCGCTTTCCTCCTTTACATCTAATAGGTGCGTTACATCGGCCTCCAGCCGTATCTTATTATGATCGCCGGCAACCTGAATGTCGAGCGGTTGCGCAAGGGCTGCTGGCCGAAGCGGCAATTTCCGTGTAAGAAAAGTGTAAGTTCCGGGATGGTAAGCTGACGGGAGAACGTTAATCATAGCTATGGAGGTCACACCCAATGCGCAACACCTTCCTACCACACGCAGCAACCCAGCAGGCCCGTCATCGGCTCATGCAGCCGGGCGTCCTGTCGATCCTGATCGCAGCCTTCCTGATAAACGCCGTTCTGCAAGCGGTTTTACCTGCCCGAGCCGCTTGGGCGGCGGATAAGATCGGCTGGTCGAAGCCCCGGTCCGCAACTTACTCGCCTCTCTACAACGGAATTGTCGCTACCAACTATGAGCTGGCGTTCGGCGGCCTGAACCTCGCATCGGAATCGCTCACCAAGGAAGAGGCCGAAGCCGATTTTGTCATGTCGTCTTCCACAATCGGGGCGCGCAGCGTCATGCAGCTGAACGAAAAGCTGGAAACGGCGACGCTCCCTCCGTCCTCCGGCTTCAAAACCAGAGAAACGCTCGAGGTCGGCGGCGTCTACCTGGTGACGCTTCATGATCATACGTTCGCGAAGCTCCGCATCGACCGCATGAGCAATTCCGCGATCACCTTCAGCTATGCAGTGGAAGCGCCGGAAACGTCAACTCCCGCGCCTGCGGCACCGTCGTCACTGTCGGCTCCGGCCACTCCTTCGCCTTCGTCACCCGCAACGCCATCGCCGGCACCCGCAGCGCCATCGCCGGACACTGCATCGTCTGAGACGCCGCCGATTATAGTTTTGAGTCTTCTGCACAATGTCGTTCTGATCGACGGGCTGTTTACGACTTTGGACGATTCGCTTAAGCCAAGGCTGGTCGACGGGAGAACGATGGTTCCGCTTCGCTTTATCGCCGAGGCGCTTGGCGCCGACCTCGTGTGGGATAACGCCGAGCAGAAAATCACGCTGACGCTAAACGGAAGCACGCTGGTCCTGTGGCTGGATCAAAGCCGCGCCATCGTTAACGGCCAATCCATTACGCTGGACGTACCGCCACAAAGAATCGGGGATTCCACGTTCGTGCCCGTGCGGTTCATCAGCGAAAAGCTGCAGCAAAAAGTGGATTTCGACAGTGAAACGTCGACGATCAGCATCAATGCGCCGGATACGGGGATAACGGCCGAATCCGAATCGACGCGAGCGGACAGCACGGAAGCCGGGGAGGCATCCTCCGAGCCGAGACCGGACACCGGCGTTCAGTCCTTGATCGGCTCCTATTCGCTGTTCGTGAAAGGAGGAGCCTACACAACGGATAACTACGCTGCAGAAACAAGAACGACCACGGTGTTCGCCGGATCGCCCGACGGCTTCCTGGATATTAACAGCGACGGGACGTTTGCCTTTACCGATTCTACGTTTAATTGGAACAGTTCGACAAGCGAATACGATGCAGGCTACGGAACCTGGAAGGAAAGCGGAGATTGGTCGTACCCGATATTGCTGACGGATTCGAAAACGAACAAGTCGTTCAAAATCGGCAAGACGTTATCAAGCACAACCGGTTACGGCGATATTTACGTCTGGGAAGTAGGCGGCTCCTGGATTAACGGAAGCCGGAAATAACGGTATCGGCCGGATCGGTCACGGGCGCCTTGCGTCTGGCTTCTCATGCGGTGCGCGTCATCACGCGCCGTGGCTGTCCGGGGCGGGCTTCAACCTGGGCTTGGGCCCTCTTCCTCGTTCGGGTTTGCTGCCGCCGGGCACGCCGTCTCGGTTTCCCGATCCAGGATGACGTCGGGGTTCGTCCGGAATTTGCTTGGGGTTACGCTGTAGTAGTTGCGGAAGGCGCGAGTGAACGTGTACAGATCGGGATAGCCGAGCGAAAGCGCGATATCGGTGACGGGAAACTCGGTTTCAACCAGCATCTGCGCCCCTTTCTCCATTCGCAGCCGCTGCAAATATTGGACAGGCGGGATGCCGATCCGCTTCGAAAACTCGGCCGAAAAATAAGAACGGTGAACACCCGCATAATCTGCCACGTCCTGAACCGTAATATTTTCCATAAAATACGTATTCATAAACTTCTGGCTTTCGCGAATCCAGCTAACCGAGCCTTTCTCCGCTTCCTCCTTCTGCTCGCGGGCGGCGAGCGCCAGCAGATCGAACAGCTCGTACAGCTTGGCGAGCCAGCGAAAGCAGCTTCCGCCCGGCAGCAGATGCCGGAAGTCAACCAGCAGCTGCTGGAGCACGCCGAGCAGGCCCGGAACAAATACTTTCCGCAAGTAAGGACGGTCTTCGGTAATCCCGATATGAGACAGCAGCGGCAGCACGCCGTCGCCGATCAAGCCGAGCCAGGTCATCCGCAGCAGCGGATTGTCCGGCACGATGCTGTGCTGCTCGATTTTGTACGGAAACAGGCAGAACAGATCCCCCTTGTTCAGCACGATTTGTCTGCCGTTCACCCATTGGACCGCTTGACCTTCCATCACAAAATGAATAATAAAAAACCGAACCATCTTGGGGCCCGCATGATAGTTCGGCTTAGCTATCATCTGACCGGCATTCGACGGGCAGACTCCGATCGCTCTCTCCAATTCGGAAGAGGTGTAATACAGAAATTCGGCATATTCCTTAGGATACTCTACCAGTCCGCGCATCAGAGCCTCCTCCCGCAAACACGCAAGTTCTATACTAACGTATATACGCACTTACTATACGCATTCGCTTCGATTGTTGTCAATTGGGAACTGATTATCGGCGCTCCCTTCACCGCAGCCCCGTTATCCCCGCAGAAACCGGCCGGGCTTCCGCCTTTCCTGAACAACAAAAAGAAGACCCCGACGGCGCGGAGCCTTCTCCCCTTATCCTTCCCCTTATAACACACCAACGCATTACCTCGCAGAGGTTCGGCAGCCTTCTAGTTCTTACGTTTACAACTGCTTCTGTCTTTGCGACTTGCCCGTCTCTTGCTACTTTTACATGTTCCTCAGCCATCTGCCTGTTGCGATCCCGGCCGGCTGGATGACAGTACCTCCGTTGTCTGCAGCAGTGGAACCGCCGTCCCAGTAAAACAGCCCGCCTCCGCCGTCATTGGCCTCATAGTAACCGAGCACGTGAACGGTCCGGCAGACGGCGCCGCTCATCGTCCGGAGCTCGGCGATGTTGAGCGCGCACGAGCCGCTCCCCGGCACTCCGTATACCGACTCGTGAACCGGCGTATCCGCCCGGATGACACCGCTGCCGAGCAACGCTGCCGAGGCTGCCGCGACCCCGGCCAGCCCGATGCTGGCGATCATTTTCCTTCTGCTCATTGGTTCCGGCGCCGCTGATTCTCCGCTCGTCTGATGAGGGTCCTTCCGAAGCTGATCCATCGCTTTCCCTCCGCTTCTCGTACATCTGGAACAACAACAATCGCACTTAGATCAGATCATGTTTAAGCTCGCCGTCGTTGTTCACCCATAGCCGGTACTTCTTCGTCCCGTCCGGTGTAGTGAGAACCGGTCCGACTGCGGAGCTGTAAAAGTCGATATCTCCGACGACCGTGCCTCCGCCGCGGGGAACGAACGTTAGTCCGGTGGAGCATAACATGCGGGCCACGAAACGCTCGACCTTGATCCCGGTCGCCGGTACAGCCGGTTCTCCCAGCGTAAATCGGAGCATCGCCGCCCGGGGTACGCCCTGAACGTCCATGTGCCAATAGGCGAACCGTTTGTTGTTGTTCGTGATTTCCTTTGCCAGCTTCCACGACGAATCGGCCGGGTCGTAATATTCCAACTTGATGGACTTGGCCTCCGCTCCCGCGCTGAATACGACCTGCATGAAGTCGAGCCTTTTCGCCGTCGTATCCGGCTCCCGGATCGCGATCGTCACCACCGCCCGCTGGTTGGCGCCGGGCTTCCAGAGCGGCTTGTCGGTCGACAAATAGCCAAACGGGTCAAACGCTTTGCCCAGCTCTCCTCCGTCCAACGCTACGCCGTCGTTCGTCACTATGTTGATTTTGTCGGCGTAGGCGAGGATGTTGTCCTGCTCTCCCTCGTACGGTTTGTAGCGATACCAATAGCCCCATTTCTTATGATCCGCCGAGGTTAAGAACGCATGCGGCATATAGGAGGACAACGCGATCTGCTCATGGACGAGACTGTTGTCCATCTGCACATAATTGTTTTTGGTCGGCGTCGTATCGGTAATTTTCCAATTCGACTGGTAGACGGCTGCCGAACGAATCATGTTGCCTTCGGCCGTGCCGGAAAAGCTGGCGAGCTGATCGGAATAACCGTTCACCCCGAGATCGTAAAACCAGCCGTTGAACTGGTTGTAGCTCGTCTCGGCATGAATGGCCTCAACTGCCGACTGGCCCGCATTGTACTGAATATTGTTCACCAGATTCGCTTCCGACCCTTTTCCGATATAAAAGCCGCGAATCGTCGAACGGATGATGATATTGTTGATTAACGTACCGTTGACATAGGCCGGAGGAGTCGCTTCCAATCGAATTGCGTTTTTCAGCCTTTCGCAGAACACATTCTCGATGACCGTAAATGCCACGTAATGTTGCAAGGCGTTCGCATAAATGCCGTTGGAAGTAAAGTCGGAGCCTTTTATGCTGACATTGCGGATTCTGGCCCGCGTGGAGGTCGGGGTGGAGCGGATTTTGACGCCGCACGCCTCCTCCGATGTATTGCCGAGCGCCGGAATAATCGTAAGCGTATCTACGCTCGATTGCTGGCCCACCTCGATTCCGGCCGTATTGACGGTTTGCATCTTGATCGTGGCTCCGTTGCCGGTGGAATAAAGCGCCCTGCCGTCCGGAACGATGATCGGCTTCGTAATGCAGTACGTATGCTCGGGAGGCAGATACACGTTCGCAAATTGCTGCAGCACCGCATTGATCGTATCCGAATCGTCCGTTACACCGTCGCCCTTCGCCCCGAACCATTTGACATTGATCCCTTGCATCGCATTCATCGAAAGACCTCCTCCGGTCTATATTTCGGCTTTCCCGGCTTGACCAGGCGCGAGCCGGCGAGCTGGCCGCCCGGGCTTACTTGCTGTTCTCCGATTTGATCATCTGATTGATCTTCTCTTCCGCATTGCGAAGCGCCGTATTCACATCGATTTTATTGTTCAGATATTCGACATATTCGGTGTTAAGCAAGGCGGACGCCTTCACGAAATGTTTGGAGAACGCCTGGGCGGGAGCCGGCTTGCTCTTGAAAATACTCTCGATTCGTTTGCCTGCAAGCTCGGGGATGTCCTTGGCATACTGCTCCACATATTTCGGATCTTGGAGCGTCGAGATTCTCGCCGTCTTGCGAACCATCGTCGTCTGGACCTCGTCGGAGAACATGACTTCCATGACCCGCATCACGTCGTCCTTATGCTTGCTCATCTTCATCGGAATCAGCAGGTGGAGGTCGTACATGCCGTACAGATTCGGCCGTTCCTTGTAGCTCGGGAATTGAGCGATGTCCCAGTTCAGGTCGGGAGTTTGCTTCAAGCTCAAAAACAGGTTTACGGTTCCGGCCATCGCAACGTTTTTGTCTTTCATAAACCGGTTGTTCAGACCGGCCAAATACTCGTTGCCGGGGATAGAGAACATCCGCTTGCCGACCTCAAACACTTTTTTGTAAGCGTCGCTGTCCGCCATCGCCTTATTGGTGTTCGCATCGACGACGTTCAGCGATAACGGGAACAGCAGCCGGTTCAAATTATCTACCTCAATACCTCTGTACTGCACGTCCCCCTCCCGCCGGGTCAGCTTGGCTCCCAGATCGATCGCCTCGTCCCAGCTCATGCCGTCCTTCGGATACGCAACGCCGAACTTGTCAAAAATGTCCTTGTTGTAGTACAGGGCGTTCAGGTTGACCGCGTACGGCAGGGCATACAGCTCTCCCTTGTCGGATGCGGTTTTTAAGGCGTCGATGGCGCCGGGATCGAAGCGGCTCAGATCGAAATTGTGCTTTTTGGCAAGCGGCGTAATGTCTTCGAGCACGTCAAGATCTTTGTGAGGGGCTAACTGGCCGTTGTAGGTGACGAGAAAATCGACCGTTTCCCCGGTAGACAGCAGATTGGCCAAGTCTTTCGAGTAATTGATCATCTCCAGCGTAATATGGGGATACTTTTTCTTAACCGGATCGGCAAGCAGCAGTTTAAAATCTTCCGGCGTGAAATAAACGCCAAGCTGGTGAAACTTCAACGTGACCGGCTCGGGAGGTTTCTCTGCCGGCTTCTCCGCAGGCTTCTTCTCCTCCGTTCCACCCGCTGCGCTTCCGTCCCCCGCCCCTGGCGCATTCGTGCCGCATCCGCCCAGCGCAAGCGCACCGGCAAGCAGCATCGCCATACAACTCCCCTTACTCAAAACAACCCTCTCCTTTTTCCGCTTCTCCATTGTGTAAACGTTTTCGAATGATCTACCCTTTCATCATAAATTGTCAGACGCTCGGGATGAATATCATTATGTTGGCTTGCCGCTTGTCAATTTGTAAGCTACTGGGAAAGGTTGGAGTTGTTGGCGGGTCCGGCGTGAGGATTGGCGGGAGAGATTGGCGGGTCCGGCGGGTGCCAGGATGTCGGCGCGGGGGTGAGGCGTGGAGCTGGTGCTATCCAGCACACTGTAGACGTGCCCGTGAGACGAGTATTGGCCGTGTCGCTCCATAGAAGTGTTCTTGGCGGTTGTGCTGGCAGGGCTGGTGCTTAGATATGTTCACGGGGATGTTGGCGGCGGACTTGCGCTTGACGACGCAGGTCAGTTCTTCGTGCAGGGGCTGGCGGGCTAGTGGAGGTTGGTAGACATATTACCAGTCGGGAGGCTGAACGCACAATCCGGGAGAGCTCTCGGTGGAAGTTAAACTTGCTTCCAACCGGGGTTCAGCGCGCTTGCGGAAGTTTTACTTCCGTTATTCCTGACCAAATGGCAAATTGGATGTCTTAGCGGAAACTTCATTTCCGCTATTATGGCAATCCGGCTCCCAACTGCCGTCATTCCGGGAAATAACGGAAGTTTTTCTTCCGATTTATCCGTTTATGAAGGCTTTCGGCTGGATTAGAGGAAGTTGGAGTTCCGCTAAAGGAAAATTCGAGGCTGCCTTCTCTCCCCCTCCCCTCCTCTTCTCTCCAACGGAAGTCCTTTGTGCGAACGATTTAAAAAAAGAGGTTGTCCCAAAAGCGTTCGCATGACAGGAGAACGTCCCGATCTCCATACGAAAGAACCTCAACTTCCACTGCAACGTGAAGGCTGAGGTCCTTTTTCTCAGGAAAAATCGGTATTAGGCGGGGCACCAACATCGCAAATTGACTTTGGAGGCGCCCCCGCCGGTTTACTTCAGCCAGCGGTCCAGAAAATCGTACGCGGCGGCGCGGATCGGACCCGGGAAGTCGTGCTTGCTCGTCCCGTCGAGCGACAGCATCTTCTCCGGCTCGCCGAGCCACGCGTACAGCCCGTGCAGGTCGCGCATCGCAGCGGCGATCGGCTCCCAGTGCGGGAAGATCGTATCCGCCTGGCCGCTCCAGTTAAAGAACGGCACCGGCGCAGCCAGCGCGACGATCTCGTGCCACTCGAACGGCACCTCGCCCCGTTCGATATAGTCGGTGATCGCCGGAATATGCGAGAACCAGTCGCGCCGTCCCCAGCGGTTCGGGTTCGGGTCGCCGGTGAATGTGGCGAAGCCGCAGCTGGAGACAATCGCGCGAATCCGCTCGTCGGCGCCGGCCAGGAAGAAGGCGTTGTAGCCGCCGAGCGAATGGCCGATTGCACCGATCCGCCCGCTGTCCACGTAGTCCAGCGAGGCCAGCAGATCGAGCCCCTGCCGGTGGTCGGCGATCATTTTGCCGACTGCCGTCCAGGCCGGGTTCTGCTCATAGAACGGAGCCGTCTGATAAGCGGGCGCTCCTTCGTAGATCCGCTCGCCCGCCGTAATCGTGTCGGGCGCCAGCACCACATAACCGCGGTCGGCAAGCTCGGCTCCGTACCGGCGATTGTCTCTGCCTTGCGGGGTGGCGACATCGTCCTTGCCTTCGTTTGCGGTCGGATGCAGCGCCATGATCGCCGGCAGCTTGCCTGCTCCCGGCACGGCCGCTCCCTTCGGGACGAGCAGATGGGCCGTCACCGTATCGCCGTCAACCGTATCGTAGCACAGATGAAACCGGTCGTGACGCTCCTCGGCCGTTTCCGACAAGATGTCATAACGAAGCGGAACCGCAGGCGGGACACCGCCGATCAAGTCCAGCCACCGCTCCTTAAGCGCCGCTTTTTTCGCTTCCCACTCCGCCTTTTCGGTGATCGAATCGAGCAGCTTCGGGACGCCGTCCCGGTTAAGCTGCTCCAGCGTATATCCCGCCCGCTTGCTGCTTTCCGTCATCTCCAACTCTCCTTCGCTATCCGTGTGTTGATAACTCCGTACCAGGCCGCGTATCAGGAGCAGACTCCCCGTCCTCCATCTCCGCTGCCAGCGGATGCGTCCGCTGCAGCCCGGGCCGGGTGCCGATCTGCCGCTGGCCGGAACGGCACGGCCTATTCCCGCTCCCGTTACAGAAAAAAAGCGGGTCATGACTGGCATCATGTTCCCGCCTGCTGTCCTGCTATCGTTACAGCGCAACCGTCTTCCCGGTTTCGCGGCTTTCGTTAGCCGCTTCGATGAAGCGAACCAGACGCACCGTGTCCTCGAAGTCGATCGCTGGGCCTTCCCCTTTGAACATCGCCATAATCGGCTCGAGCATGCTCGCATAATACGGCTTCGGATGAGCGTATACGTCGACGAACTGGCTGCCTTTCTCGCGGTGCACGACGGCGCCGAACGTATTGTTGCCTTTGCGGTTGCCACGCATCGTAGCAATTCGGCCGTCCGCCCAGCGTCCGACGATCAGATCATGGTCGTCGTTCGTTGTGACCGTCACATCGACACAGTCTTTGCCGAGCGTTGCGAATACCATCTCGACCGTATGAATGCCGTACCAGAAATAACCCGGCTGCGTCGGGATCAGTGCCATCGGACCGAACGCGTCGATGCCGATCACCGCTCCTTTGCTGTCGTCGCTCAATACGGAAGTCAGTCCTTCCGCATAACGGAGCGCCGAGCTGCTCATCACCGGAATGCCGTGCTTCTTGGCCAGCTCCGCAATTTGCTTGGCGTCTTCGGACGTTACGGCGAGCGGCTTATCGATAAATACCGGTTTGCCGTAAGGCGCGATTTTGGCGAACTGCTCCAAATGAACGCGTCCGTCTACCGATTCCAGCAGGATCGCATCGCTTTGCTCGGCTACCGCTTCGACCGAATCTACGATCGTTACGCCCAGCTCGTCGCGAAGCGTATTCGTAAACCCTTCCACGCGGGAAATGCTGAGCTCCATATCCGGGGAACCGCCGGGAAAAGCGACGACGACTTTGCCGCCGGCTACGTGATAAGCGTTTTCGGGATCATTCAACAATTTGGTGAAGGCGGTAACGTGCGAAGTGTCCAATCCGATAATTCCGATTTTTAATGCGTTCGACATGGAACGCACCTCCCTATATTCAAAATATCCGAACAAGCTTGCTGCAGGTCCGTTCTCTTTTAGTGCGTGTTCAAAAAGTCCGGTTTTCAGCACCGAGAAGATGGGATGAAGCTAGGAAATGAGGAGCGGAGCGTAGTGAGAGCTACGTGAGCACCGGAAGTTCCGGCTGAATTCCATATTCGATGTCGAGCAGGCATCCTGATCTGCTTCGTGATCAAAAGTGGACTTTTTGAACTACCTCTCTAGTAACTATACCAAGACCGGCTGCAGAATTATTGCCTTTTCTTTTGATCGGGATAATCTTTTTTTACGATATTGTTCATTCGCACGAACATCCATTCCCGCCGGACCCGGGTTAGCGGACCAGCTCGCTTAAGAACGACAGCCGGTAAATTTGCTTCGGACGCCCCTTCGACTTCCCCTTCTCCTCGCCGATAATCTCGATAAGGCCGGAATCGAGCCAGGCAAGCAGAAACCGGTGAGTGCTGCGCACCGTAACGTCCAACACAGTCGCAAGCTCCTGCGCCGTATAATCGGTCTTGCCGAACCGGGTAACGTGGGCGACCAGCTTGCTCAAATACCCGGAGGTCAGCCCGGCCTCCTCCGCCCGCTTCAGCAAGTTCGCATCGATCAGCGACAGGTCGTACTCGTGCGGGTGCGTCATCTCGAGCGGACCGATCACGCTTTTGTCCTCCCGGACGATAAAGCAGATATCCCCGCCGCTTTCCTTGGAGTTGCGCAGCGCCAGCCGCGCATGGGTGCCCGCCTCGTTGGCCGACCGACCGAAGCCGATGCCGATGCTGAGCGACAGGCCGTAATATTTCTCGACGACCCGCGCCAGCGGGATCGACTTGTAGCCGCCGGTCTCGCGTTCGAAGATGCCGCGCGTCGTAATAAACAAATATTCGTTCCCGCCCAGATGCGTCAAATGCCCGTCCAGCGATTCGACGTACCCGAGCAGCATCCGGTGAATGTCCAGCTTCAGCCGCTGCACTTCGTGCTCCGACGCCTTTTTCTTCGCCAGCCGGTCGAATTCGTCCACATGGATAAACCCGACGACGATCTGCGATTCTTTGCTGCGGCGCGATTCGGTCGACAGCAGGGAACGCTCGAGAGCGACGATAATATCCTGATCGGTCGGCAGCACCCATTCGTTCGGGATGCCCTTCTCGGAAAGCCCCGCGGATACGGCCCCTACGCTCGTCAGCACCGCCTTCGCCTTGCCGCTGCTCACCTGCTCGGTGTGGAAATCGATAAGCGCCCCGCTAGCCGCAAGATCGGACCCCGGGTAATGAACGAGCTCTTTATACGGTTCCCCGAGCTCCTGGAACGCCCGCTCCACCGACTGCTTGGACAACGTATCGACCGACATCTCCTCCAGGCCGAACCGCCGTCCGATGCGGAACAAAGCGCGGTACAACCCGGTACCGGACAGCCTTACGTAATGCACCGGTATTTTGAAGTTGAGCTTCTGAACGGCCATCCGGTAAGGAACGGGCCCTGAGAACAGGATCACTTCCACATGATCCATCAGCTCCTTGGCGAGCTCCGGCGCTTCATCCTCCCGGCTGAACAAGCGGGTTACCGGATCAAACGACGGAAAGCCTTTGAGGCAATGCTCCATCTTTTCTCTTAGCTGCTCCGGACCGATAATTCCGATGGCGATACCTTTGGGAAATGGAGCCGTGTTCGTTTCGGCCATAATCCAGCCTCCAGACCTGTCATGTCGTATGATTCGTTAAGCAGCCGGCGAGCCGGTTTCAGGCTTCAGCCGCCGCTTAACCGCTTCAAGGCTACGGCCGCCAGAAGCGAAGCTCCGAGCGGCAAGCATGCTTCCTCGATGGTGAACTTCGGATGATGCAGTCCGTACGCGCGCTCCGCGCCTTCCTCCGGACCGGACCCCAGCCAGAAAAAGCATCCCGGCACCTGCTGCAAATAAAGCGAGAAGTCTTCTCCCGCCAGGGTTGGCGCCGCCTCGATCCGGTTGGCCGTGCCAATCGCCGCCTCCACGGTCTGCTCTACATGCGCCACGCACTCGTCGCTGCTTACCAGCACCGGAGTCATCTCCGTATAGGTAACCTCCGCTTTGCAGCGGTACGCTTCGGCGATCTGGCCTGCGATGCGGGTAATCCGCTCCTTCATCGACGCCTGCACGCGCGGGGAGAACGTCCGGATCGTACCGACCAGCGAAGCGCGGTGCGGGATAACGTTGTACGTGTCGCCCGCCTGCAGGCTGCCGATCGTCACGACGACCGGGTCAAACGGCGATATTTCGCGGCTAACCACGGTCTGCAGCCCCATCACGATGGCGGACGCCGCAACGACCGGATCGATGCTCTGGTCCGGGATCGCGCCGTGGCCGCCCTTGCCCTCGAGCGCGATTTCGATGCGGTCGACAGAACCCATCAGCGAACCGTAACGGGTAGCCACCTTGCCGGCCGCCAGCGTAGGCAGATTGTGCAAACCGTAAATCTCGTCGACGCCTTCGAGCGCGCCTTCCGCTATCATCATCCGGGCGCCCTGATTGATTTCTTCGGCCGATTGGAACAAGAACCGCACGTTCCCCTCGAGCTCGTCCTTGTGGTCCATCAATATACGCGCCGCTCCGAGCAGCATCGCCGTATGCGCGTCGTGACCGCACGCGTGCATAACGCCGCTGCGCTCCGAGGCGAACGGGACGCCGCTTTCCTCCTGGATCGGAAGCGCATCCATATCGGCCCGCAGCGCAATCGTTTTGCCGGGTTTGTCTCCGGCCAGCTCGGCCACAACACCGTGACCGCCTACGCCGGTTTTGACTTCATAGCCATATTCCCGCAAACGAGCCGCCACCTTGGCCGCCGTCTCCGACTCTTCCAGGCTCAGCTCGGGGTTGCGGTGCAGATCGCGCCGGAAATCGACCAGATCCTGCTCCATCCGTTCGCCCGCATCCAGTAAAGGACGCAGTAATGTCGCTTCTGTCATCGGCAGTGGTCCCTCCGTCCACATCAGTATATGAATGATAAAGCGGCCGCCGTTTCGGCGCCGCATATTCGGCTTCCAGCATGCGGTACACAGGAATCCGCCAACAACCGTTCTTTCAACCGGCAGGAGGCGGCACTGTATCCGGAGCAAATCGCCAGCGTGCTTGTACACGACTTACGGGATCGGCACCCCTTCCAAAATATTACCTCAAATGCAGCAAAAAGTCTCCTCACGTACGCGATCGGAGAACCGTTGCAGGCAAATCTATGGAGAACTGTGCGGAAACGGCGGCCGATAAGAGCTTTTAGCCGCTCTTATTGTGCACTTGATACAGGTGAATGAGAAAATAAGAGTCGTTTGCAGCCTCTATTTCCTCTAAAAAGCCGCTTTCGGAAGCCCGTGCCGCCAAATAGCAGGCTGAAACCGCTCTTATTTGGCGGCTAAGCCTCGATTTGAAGGAAATAAGAGGGACAAACCGCTCTTATCTCCTTCATCCCGGGCCTGAGCGGGGTCGCATCGGCATACAAGCTTCCAGGGGCGGCCGAGCCGCAAAGTAAGGCCGCACGCTAGCACAAACTCATCCGGCTTGTCGGCTTTGTTCAAAGATACGCCGTCGCAACCATGCGCCGCTTTACTTCACGCAACCGCTGGCTCCTCCAACGGACGCCGCCGCGCTCAGCTCGTCGGCTTGCCGGCTCCCGCATCGGCCGTTTCGGCTCCTGCGCCGGACGCCGCCGCTGCGCCTTGCTCCGTCTCCGCCTTCGCGCCGCCGGCGATGCCGGCTCCTTTGCGGGCCGCCTCGCCCGACTTTTGCTTCGGCGCGCCTTTGCGGTACAGTTGATCCATAATCTTCTGTCCGGTCGGTGTCTGGGCGAGTCCGCCCTTGGCTGTCTCGCGGTGCTTCTCCGGCATGCTCGTCCCGACCTCCAGCATCACCTGGATCACCTCGTCGGACGGTATGACGCTGCGTACGCCGGCCAGCGCCATGTCCGCCGCGGCGAGCGCGTTCACCGCGCCGAAGCCGTTGCGCACGATGCACGGCACTTCCACGAGCCCGCCTACCGGGTCGCAGATCAGGCCGAGCGTGTTTTTGAGCGCCAGCCCTACGGCGTGAGCCGCCTGTGCGGGCGTGCCGCCGCGCAGCTCCGTCATCGCGCCGGCCGCCATGCCGATCGCCGAGCCGACTTCCGCCTGGCAGCCGCCCTCGGCGCCGGAGACGAACGAATTGTTGGCGATGACGAAGCCGATCGCTCCAGCCGCGAACAACGCGTACGTCATCGTATCGTCGTCCCAGCCGAACCGTTTCTGCGAGCTGACGAATACGCCCGGAATAATACCGCACGAGCCCGCCGTCGGAGTAGCGATAATACGGCCCATCGACGCGTTCACTTCCGATACGGCCAACGCGTTCGCCATCGCTTCCGCCGCCACGTCGCCGACGGCCGCCTCATTGTGCTCCATATATTGCTTCACCCGCTGGGCGTCGCGGCCGGTCAGCCCGCTGCGGGAGGTCGTATCCTCGGTCAGTCCTTTGTGTACCGCTTCTTTCATGATGGCATAATACTCCGCCATCTTGCGGAACTGCTCCTGCTCGTCCTTGCCGGATTCCTTGGCTTGCTCCTCCAGCATCAGACGGCCGATCGATTTGTTCTCCCGCTCGCACAGTTCCACCAGCTGCTGCATCGTCCGAAATCTCATGCCGGATCGTCCCCCCTTTTTGCCGTCAAATCGACGAGACGCACATCTTGTACCGTACCAAGCCGGCCGATCTCAAGAATGACGTCGCCGGTCAGCGAGCTGTCCGTATCGATCACGGTGATCGCTTCGCCGCTCCGTCCTCTCCGGTCAACCGACATATGCCCGATGTTCACGTTTTCACGGCTAAGCACCCGGGTCGCATCCGCAATCATTCCCGGCCGGTCCTCATGGAACACGATCAGTGTCGGATACATCGCCGTAAACTTGACGTCGAACCCGTTCACTCCGAGCATCTCGATGTTGCCGCCGCCGATCGAGGCGCCGATCACCGTGATTTCGCGGTCTCCGGCACGGGCGACGATCTTGGCCGTATTCGGATGCGGAAAATGCCCCTTGCCTTCCTTAAATGCGATGTCAACACCGAGCTGTCCGGCAATCGTCAGCGAAGAGGGAATGCGCGGATCGTCGGTTTCGAAATCGAGCAGCCCGCCCACGATCGCAAGATCCGTTCCGTGTCCGCGGTACGTATCTGCAAATGAGCCGTAAAAATAAATGTCCGCTTTCTCGGGCAGTTCGCCGAGAATATGGCGCGCCACCCGCCCGATCCGGACCGCGCCCGCCGTATGGGAGCTCGAAGGCCCTACCATGGCCGGACCGATAATCGAAAAAACGTCTTTGAATCGCATCGCAAGTCCCCTCATTCGCCGCGTTATACGTATTACTGCTATTGTATTCGAAACGGACAAAAACGGACAGTAGTTATACTGTCCGCTTTTCGTTTGTCAATCTGCCAGCCATTCGTTCAGATGCTGCTTCACGAAGTCGTCGTCGTTCAGATGCGGATAATCGCGGTACATCCGGTCGATCTCTTCCGATTGTCCTTCGGACAACACTTCATGCGGGTTCAGGCACCAGGTTCCTTTCATCAGGCCCTGGCGGCGAAGCACCTCGTGAATGCCCGGGATGCAGCCTGCGAAGTTATGGGCCGGATCGAAAAACGCCGCATTCGTGTCGGTGACTTCGATATTGCGGGTGTTCCAGTCCGCGGACAGTGTCGCGTCGTTGCGAACCCGCTTCACTTCCTCCAGCAGCTCGACCGCTTTTTTCGTCCATACGCACCAGTGTCCGAGCAAGCCGCCGACGATTTTCTTCTCGACGGTCTTGCCGTCTACGTTAAACCGGTATGTCGTAAGCAAATCGCTTACGATGTTATCGTCGTTGCCCGTATACAGGGCGATCTCGTCGCGACGGCTCGAATACATGACCGCACGTACGACGTCGATCGTCTGGTACCTGTTGAACGGAGCGATCTTGATCGCGATGACGCCTTCGATCTCGGCCAGTTGACGCCAGAAGTTAAAGCTGAAAATACGTCCGCCTACCGAAGGCTGGAGATAGAAACCGATAACCGGAATTACTTCCGCGACGGCTTTGATCCGCTCGAGATGCTGCTCTTCGGTCCAGTCCTTCAGACCGCCCATGCTGACAAGGCCCGCGTCGTAGCCCAGCCCGACTGCGATATTCGACTCCTTCAGCGCCTGATCGGTCGGTCCGCATATGCCGGCGACTTTCAGGAAAGGACGGTCCAGCTTGGCCCGGTCCACCTCTTCGGCAGCCAGACGAAGGACCGGCTCGTACAAGTTATACTGCGGTTCGCGGATTTCGAACTGGGTCGAATGTACGCCTACGGCGACGCCGCCAGCTCCTGCCGCGATATAATAACGGGTCAGCGCGCGCTGATGCTTCTCATCCAATTTCCGCTCTTCGGTAAGCGCGAGCGGCTGCGCCGGAATGACCAGGCCGTCATGCAGCGCCTTCACTTGTTCCGGGCTTAAAGGTTTGCGGCTCATGGATTAATATTTCCCCTCTCTCTCCTGGAAGTGAGTCGGTTTGTTCCAGGTTTTGCCGTCCGCCGCTACCCAATCCGCGATCCAATCGAGCATCTGGGCGATCGTGACACGGGGATAGCCGAACGTCTTGTGCGCTTTCGAGCAGTTGCTCAGCAGTGCCGTATCCGATTCTTGTCCGACGATGTTCGCATCTACGCCTAGACGTTTGGCAAACTCGTTCGCCACCCAGCGAAGCGACAGCGTCTCAGGACCGGACATGTTGAACACGGCCGGAGGCGTGCTGCATACGTTCAGGCAGCGGAGCGCCCATTCGTTGGCGTCGCCCTGCCATACGACGTTGGCATGGCCCATCGAGACGTCGACCGGAAGGCCGGCTTTGACCGACTTGGCGATCTCGAGCAATACGCCGTAACGAAGATCGATCGCATAGTTCAGACGATAGATCGCCATCGGAATATCGTAACGGTGCGAGAAGCTTTCGAATACGCGTTCGCGGCCCAGGCAGGACATGCCGTACTCGCCGTTCGCTCCCGGAGGCGTATCTTCGGTCGCTCCGCCGGAGAATACCGGGGTCAGCGGGTATACGTTGCCGGTCGAGAATACGACGATGCGGGAGTTTCTGTACTTCTCGGCTACGCGGCCGGGCAAGTACGAGTTCATCGCCCAGGTGAAATGCTCGTTGCCGGTCGTTCCGAACTTGTTGCCGGCCATGTAAATGACGTTTTTGACGTCAGGCAGCTGCTGCAGCTGGTTGTCGTCCAGCAGGTCGACGGCGATCGTCTCGATCCCGTCAGCTTCCAGCTCGGCTTTCAGCTCTTTGTCGGAGAAGCGCGAAGCTCCATATATTTTTTTGTGCACGCCTGCTTGTTTTAGTGCATTTTGAGCCAGTCTCGCCAAGCTTGGTCCCATCTTGCCGCCGATCCCGAGCAGCATAATGTCTCCGTCGATCGCCGCGATGTCTTTTACCAGAGCCTCGGACGGCTCCGCCAATTTTGCCTCTAATTCAGCAATTGTTTTCATATCAGGACTCCCTTCGCTTTTCGGAATGGATAAAGTGCTTACCCTAAGAGTAAGGCATCCGCAGATTAAAAGACAAGTCTATTAAATGTCTATTAAACACCAGCCGCGCCCCGTCCCGAAAGCGATTCCATTCGCCCTATGCGATCCTTGCCTTCCCCGGCCGGCGAAACAGCCGGATTCGCCTCCGCGCCCTAAACCTGCGTGTCCGGAGACAGGTGCAGCTTGCGGTATTCCCGCGGCGACAACCCGCTGAACTTTTTGAACATCCGGTTGAACGAATTGATGTTCTGATAGCCGGAGCGCAAAGCGACGTCCTGAATTTTCAGATCAGTTTCGAGAAGCGCCCGCTTCGCCTCCCCGATCCGTACGCCGTTAATGTAATCCACAAAGTATTCTCCGGTTTTCTCCTTAAAATACGTCGACAAGTACCCGCCCGTAATATGGAGCTGCTCTGCGACGATATCCAGCGTAATATCCTGAGCAAAGTTCGTCTGCACATATTCGGTGACGAATTCGATGATCGGGTCCCCGCTTTTGCGGATGCTCCGGATCTCCTCGCAGGAGGCGACGATCAGCCGGCTGAAAAACATCCGGTATTGCCGGCCCGAATACAAGCCGTCGATCGGATTCGTCTCCGCGATCGCCTGCTCGGCCGCCCGTTCTTTCAGCCCGAACGCGTACATCGTCTTCCGCACCTTCTGCACGATATCGGCGGCAAATTCGCGGTATTGGCGGACCGACGCCTCCTTGCGCTCCATCAGCGACAGATGGCGGTCGAGCAAATGCAGCAGCTCCTGGGCGTTGCCTACCTGAAGATTCTCGTCGAACTGCCGCTCCTGCGCCTGGGTGAACAGCGAGGACGTCTGCCGTCCTGACGCCTCCCGGACGACTTGCGTCTCTTCGGTCAGCATCCGCTCCTGAAGCAGGCGGACCGTCTGCTCGTAAGCCCCGGTAAAGTCCGACGATTGCGGATACACCGGCGATACGGCGATCGTAAAGAAATAATAGTCCGCATCGTTGCCGAACATGCCCTGCAAGCTTTCCAGACACATCTCCAGCTTGGCGTCGTCCGGTTCACTCAGAACGGATACGATCTGGCGGTTCTCCATCTGCAGCGTCAGCGAACGCGGGAATTCGGAAGAGATTCCCTGGTTGATGCATTCCCGGATGAAGTAGGTCAGCCGGTCCGGGTCGTCCTGCATGTTTTCCCAGAACAGCGGTTTGTACGAGATCTCGAACACAAGAAACCGGAACGAATGGGCGGACAACGCGTCCATCCCCGCTCCGTGCGGGCCGTCGTATATTTTTTTGAGCTTGTTGATGTATCCGTACGATTCCAGCTTCGTAGTTTTGAGCACAAGATCCTGCTCGATTCGGGCGTTCGTCTTCTGCATATCGTCCAGCTTCCGGCCGATCAGCTCGAACTCGGGGATTCCTGTCGGAATCGAGACGTCCTTCCCGTCCGCCTGCTGGATCGAATTGACGATTTGCCTGACCGGACGGTTGAAGCGCACGCTGAACATAATCGAGAAGAAGACGCTTACAAGCAGCGCGGCCGCAAGCAGGGACAGCAGGATCAGATTGAGCTGCGAGATTTGCTCGAACATTCTCGAGACCGGAACGATGTTCATATAAGTAAATCCGCTGTGCCCGCCCGACTTCGTAAAATAGTACGTATGATCGACCAGCACACTCGCCTCGTCCCCGTCCGGCTTCCGCTCCGGCCGCGGCATGCCGGCCGGGATATCCCCTTTGGCGTAAACGGCGGTTCCCTGCTGATCGTAGATAATAAAATTCGGGTTGACCGACCGGTGGAACGCGTTATACAGCCTGTCCGCATCGAGCATCGCCACGATGTAGAAATCGTCGTACTGCCAATGCTTGATTACATACGGATAAAACTCGCCTTTGGAAATAGCTTCCCCCGTTTCAAAAAAGGGATTCTCGTAAAAGGTGGACGCCGCATACAGCCGCGATGTATACGCCTGACTGAACTGCTTCTGCCAAAACGAGCCGGGATACTCTTTGCTCGTATAAATTTTCTCGAAATAGACGCTGCGCTCCGCCGTTCCCGCTTTGCTCACCATCAGCCGGTTGTCCTTAAAGACAAGGAAGACGTTGTCGATATGCATCAGCGGATTGCCCACGACCTTCGTAATCTCCTGCTTGACCAGATCGTACAGCTCAAATCGCGAGTTCCCCGAGCTGTTGCGCAGCCTCGTTACGTTTTCGCTGAAATAAAGCGCATACATTTGCTTCTGAATAAGTTGGAAATGCTCCTCGTACCGTTCCGAGGCGAACCGGATGTTCTGCTCGTTGTACCGGATAATTTCGCTGCGGATATGGTTTTGATACATCGTATAGGAGAAAAAATACAGCGAAGCCAGAAGTACAATAACTGTCAAAAATCCGAGCAGCAGCCTAAACAGCAGCGAAGACCTTCTGGAGCGAAAACTGAAAAACTTCATCACACTTGTTCGACCCCCGGGCAAAAAACAGGATGTTATCGATCTATTCTTTCTCTACTTGTATGTACCATCATACATGACAAAGCCCCGTACTGAAAGGGCGGCGTGTTAAAACGGAATATGCAATTTTTCGAAAACTGATCTTATTTACGGATTTCGCAAAATGGTGGAAGATACGGAATAGCTATCGTTTCCTTCCGGTGGCCGGCGATGCTAAGATAAGGGCGTCAGAAACGGTGCAAGCGCTTGCACCTACCGGGCAACATACACCAATAGAAAGACGGGAGGACCTGCCAGATGAACAATGCCGGCTCGGCCGCCGCCCAATGGCCGGAAGCGCACACGCCCCTCAAGCCGAAACGGGGCCGTACGATATGGAAGAAAGCGATGCAAAGCAAATATTTGCTGCTGATGTTTTTGCCCTGCTTCCTCTATTATTTGATCTTCAAATATTTGCCGATGGGCGGCATCGTTATTTCGTTTAAAGATTACAACCTGTACAAAGGCATTTTGGAGAGCAAGTGGGTCGGCTTTAAATATTACGAAATGTTTTTTAAAAGCCCGGACTTCTGGATTTTGCTGCGCAATACGTTTTTGCTCGGCTTGTACAAGCTGGTGTTCGGATTTCCCGCGCCGATCCTGCTCGCCCTGCTGCTAAACGAAGTGAAGCAGGCGTTATTCAAACGGTTCGTCCAGACGGTCAGCTACTTGCCGCACTTCATTTCCAATGTGGTCGTGGCCGGTATGGTCATCATGTTCCTTTCCCCCTCGGGCGGAATGGTGAACAAAATTATCGAATCACTCGGGTTTACGCCGATTCATTTTATGGTCAATCCGGAACTGTTCCGCTCGATTTACGTCACCTCGGAAATTTGGCAGCATGTGGGCTGGGAGACGATCATTTATTTGGCCGCCCTCACCTCCATCGACCCGGCTCTGTACGAAGCCGCCGATATCGACGGCGCCAGCCGGTGGAACAAGCTGTGGAACGTGACGCTTCCGGGAATCGCCCCTGCGATTATTATCCTGTTCATTCTGAACGTAGGGCGCGTTCTGGAGATCGGCTTCGAGAAGGTGTTCCTGCTGTACAATCCGGCCACCTATTCCACTGCGGACATCTTAAGCACCTACGTGTACCGGACCGGACTAATCAACGGCAACTTCAGCTATGCGGCCGCCATCGATATGTTCACCGGAGTGATTTGCCTGATCTTCATTTACAGCGCCAACGCTTTGAGCCGCCGGATGTCGGAGACGAGCTTGTGGTAAGGAGGAGTTTGCTTGAAACGCAAAATTACGTTATTTTCCGTAGTGAATACGATCATTCTGCTTGGCCTCGTCGTCGTCACCCTGTATCCGTTCGTGCATATGGGCGCCGTATCGCTTAGCAGCAGCATTCACGTGCTCAAGGGGGAAGTCAGTTGGTTTCCGAAAGGCTTCCAGCTTGAAACGTACAAGTTGGTGCTGAGCGATCCCCGCATCGGCAAGGCGTACTGGAATACGATCGTATACGTGACGCTCGGCACCGCGATCTCGCTGGTGATCACTTCCCTCGGCGCTTACGCGCTCGCCAAAAAAACGATGCTGTTTCATCGCGGCTTTACGCTGGTCATCATCTTTACGATGTTTTTCAGCGGCGGGATGATTCCGACGTTTCTCGTCGTGAAGGAGCTCGGCGTGATGGATACGGTGTGGGGCATCGTCCTGCCCGGAGCGGTCAGCACCTGGAACCTGCTCATTATGCGCACGTTTTTCTCCGGCATTCCGGTTGAGCTGGAGGAGTCGGGGCGGATCGACGGCCTGAACGATATCGGCGTGTTTTTCCGCATCGTCGTTCCTTTGTCTCAAGCTGTCTTCGCTACGATCGGGCTGTTTTACGCCGTCGGGCTATGGAACAACTTTATGCTGCCGCTGCTGTATTTGCGCGATCCGGATCTGTTCCCGCTTCAAGTCATCCTGCGCAATATCGTGCTGGCCGGCCAGGTGAATCAGGCCGACGCCGCGGCGATCGGCGACAATGTCGTGCTGGAGGAATCGCTCAAGTACGCGACAATTATGGTATCCACCGTTCCCATTCTCCTGATCTACCCGTTCCTGCAGAAATATTTCGTCAAAGGTGTAATGATCGGGGCGGTCAAGGGGTAACGATACATCCAGACTTATCTTTCCACACTGGCATGGCATGGGGAAACAAACAGATCGACCTAAAAAAAGGAGAGGTTGCTTCATGAAAAAAGGGTATACGTCCGCCGGAATCATCGCTTTATGCGCTTCACTTCTGGCCGCATGCGGAGGAAAGGCAGCGGAAACGCCTCCAGCGACGGAGGGCAACGGGACTCCTGCGGAGAAATCGAAAAACACGTTCACCCTGCTGATGGCCGACCACCCGAACTGGCCTTACAACAAAGACTGGCCGGTCTGGAAATGGATCGAGGAGAAAACCGGAGCCAGCTTCCAGGTCCAGCTTCCATCGGGCGCTCTGAACGATACGATCAATCTGAATATCGCTTCGGGCAATATGCCGGATGTCACCTACTTCTCCAGCCGATTGGACGCCAATAAATTCGGCCAGCAGGGAGCGCTCGTCAACATTCTCGAGTACAAGGACAGCATGCCGAACCTGCAGGCATGGATGAAGAAATACCCGGAGATTACCCAGTCGTCGCTCGCCGCCAACGGCGCGATGTATATGCTGCCTAACGAAGGGTTCGGCGAGACGAACCGTTCGATCTGGATGTACCGCGAAGATGTGTTCAAGAAGCACGGCCTGGCCGCTCCGACCAACTACGACGAGCTGATTACGGTCGCCAAAAAACTGAAGGAGCTGTATCCGGGCAGCTATCCGTTCTCGTTCCGCAGCGGCAGCAACCTTGGGATTCTCGGCTTCACCGCCGCCCAGTTCGGCACCCATAACACGTTTTTCCTCGACGAGAAAACCGGCAAGGCCCGTTACGGCCCTACCGAAGACAGCTTTAAGAAGATGATCGAATTTTTCCACCGGATGCATAAGGAAGGGTTAATGCCGCCGGATTGGCTGACGGTTAACGTCCAGCAGTGGCAGAACATGGTGTCCAACAACCAGACGTTCCTCATTCTCGATTTTATTGGCCGTCTCGACCTGTTCAACATTCCGATGCGCCAGACGAACCCAAGCTTCAATCTCGCTTACATGACGCCTCCGGAAGGCGTTCCAGGCTTCAAGGTGAATCCGTATACGCACGTTCTCGAATCGGGCCTGGCGATCTCCTCCCGTTCCCCGAAAATCAAGCAGGCGCTCGCAACCTACGACTGGTTCTACAGCGAAGAAGCGAAACAGCTGCTCAGCTGGGGAAAAGAAGGAGAAGTATACGAGAACGGAAACAAGAAGCTGCGTGCGGAATATCTCGACGTTACCGACGTTCGCAAAAAGACCGGTCTGGCGACCAACGCCACCTACATGTGGTTCGATTACGACGCCCACCTCGTTCCGGCGACGCAGGAGCAGAGAGACGCTTACACGCAGGCGCGCAAGCACGACAGCATCTACCGCGTGAAGCCGCAATATGCGGAGGACGAGCTGGCTAACGTGTCGCTGCTGCAGGCCGCCGTCGACAAACACCGCAACGAGCAGTTGACCCGGTTCATTCTGGGCGAACGCAGCCTCGATCAGTGGGACCAGTATGTCGCGGAGGCGAATAAGCTGGGGCTGGACGAGCTGATGAAAATCACGCAGAAAGCGTACGACAGGCTTCGCTAATCGTCGCCAAGCGCTTATAATAATAAGGAAAGGACGCCATGAGGGGAGCACTGCTGCCTACCTTCATGGCGTTCCGGTTTCCGCAGCCTAAGGACACGATCTATCGAATCCAAGGAGGAAGTCATGATGAAGGAGCGTTATTCCGCGCAATTTGCGGCCGACGGCGCCTGGTGCTTTTTTGCTGATCCCCGGGCCGTTTATTATGAAGGGAAGCACCGGAGAACGTACGTAGGCTGGCTTACCGCGCAAGGGGACGTGATGGCGGGGGTTTACGACCATCGCACGGGCGCGGCCGAATCGGTCGTCGTAAAGCCCGGGCTGCAGAAGGACGATCATGCCAATCCTTCTCTGTATATCGACGACCGGGGCCGGATCACGATCTTTTATTCGGCGCACAACGGATCGGCTATGTATTACCGGACGACGGAAACAAGCGAGGAGTTGTCCTCGCTCGGAGCGGAGCATCTGCTGCCCGCCAATACGGAAGGAAAGAAAGGGTATACGTATCCGACCCCGATTTATTTGCGCCAAGAGCGATTGTTTTATTTATTTTGGCGCGGCGGCAACTTCAAGCCGAACTTTAGCGTAAGCTCCTCGTTGTACGAGCACGACTGGTCCGAAGCGCAAACGCTGATTATGGACGAAGGCCAGCGCCCATACATTCGTTATGCCTCGAACGGAGAGGATACGATTCATTTCGCCTCTACCGACGGTCATCCGAATGTGGAGCCGCACAACAGCATCTACTATGCCCGTTACCGCGACGGCGCTTATTACAAAGCGGACGGCACGAAGGTGAAGCCCGCCTCCGAGCTGCCCTTGAAGCTGTCCGAGCTTGACGTCGTCTACGACGGCAAGGCCGAAGGCCGCAACGCCTGGATCTGGGACGTCTCGTTCGACCGGGAAGGCCATCCGGTCATCGTATACGCCGTATTCGTCTCCGAAACGGATCACCGTTATTATTACAGCATATGGAACGGCGACCGCTGGGAGACGAATGAAATCGCCGCCGCCGGATCGTGGTTTCCGCAAACGCCGGAAGGCAAAAAGGAAACGGAAACGTATTACTCCGGAGGCATCGTTCTCGATTCCCGGAGCCCGGACACCGTCTATGTGTCCCGTCCGGTTAACGGCGTGTTCGAGATTGAGCGGCATCATACGGCCGATCTCGGGCGGACTTGGACGTCGGCCCCCGTTACGTCGGGCTCGTCCTCGAATCAGGTCCGGCCGTTCCTGGCCCGTAACTACAGCGATGACGAAGCACTTCTGTTGTGGATGAGCGGCGACTACATCCACTTTACGGATTACCGGACGTCGCTTCAGATGACGCTGGTGAAGCCGGGGGAAAATCTGCACCGGTAGCAGGCACATATGCCCGGCTCTGGATTGGACACGACGCGAATTGCATACCAAGAGGACCGTCCGGATGTTGCTTCCGGACGGTCTTTCGGTTGATCCCGCTCCAAGGCCCCTGGCCCAAGCCTGGCAGCGATCGGCCGCTTTGGCCCGAGATCAAAGGTTTTCTGTCCGCGGAGCCGCCGCTAGCCGGCTTTTGGGGAATCGCAGGACGCCTCTCCGCAACAAACGAGGCCGTCCGGACTTCAAGAGGTTCGTTTGTTGTTTTTGTCAGCTCGGCCCGGGCTGCAGCAAACAGTCGAAGTAATAAGAGACGACCGCAGTAATCCGCGCTCTCGTAACCTCGTCCGGGCAGATGACGCCGTGTACGACGAGACCGTCTACTATGGCGAACAGCTTCTCCGCCTCCAGCTCCTCGTTCACGCCGGGCTTCATCATGCCCTTCTCCGCCAAGGTGGCGATAAACATGCGGAACAGATTGCGCAGGGAATCGTAGATTTCCCGGTTCAACGATTTCAATGCCGGGTCGGCCACCGCCTTGCCCGCGAAAGCCATCCACACCTCGCATTCCGCCAGCCTTTCATCGTCCAGCGGTACGAGTTCCGCAATGATGTTCTCCATATCTTGACGGGGGTCCCCGGACCATGACGTTGTCGTTATACGCTCATAGACCCGATCGGAAACAAGCCGCATCGAGAAGGCGAGCAGCTCCGACTGGGTCGTAAAATAGTGCCGCAGGGAACCAAGCGACATCCCCGCCTCTTCCGCTACGTTACGGACGGACACCCCGTCTATTCCGACGCGGCGTATGACACGCCAAGCCGCTTCCGCGAGCAAAACGCGACGTTTATCGTGATCGACTATTTTAGGCATGAGTCGATTATATCACCGTTGTTTTTATGATACAACCGTGCTAAAATAACATTGTAATACAGTTGTATTAAATAAAAGTCGTACGTGTAAGGAGTTTGCTTCCTATGATTGCAGCCTTTATTGTCGCTTGTGAAATCGGTTTTTGGGTATTCGTTCTCTCCGGCTTGTTGTGCCGGTATGTATGGAATCGCAAACGTCTGGGCGGCCTTCTGCTCTTGTGCACGCCGCTCGTCGATCTCGCCCTGCTAATCGCCACCGTGATCGATCTTCGGAGCGGCGCCACGGCGGGTTTCGCTCACGGCGCGGCCGCCATCTATATCGGCGTCTCCATCGCCTTCGGCCATCAGATGGTGAGATGGGCGGACGTCCGGTTTGCGCACCGTTTTGCCGGAGGACCGGTGCCGGTGAAGGCGCCGAAGTACGGCTCGGCTCACGCCCGCTACCAGATCGGCCAGGCACTCCGTCATGGCGTCGCATGGATCATCGGTGTAGTTCTGTTATTCGCCATCGTTTTGTTTACCGGCGACGATAGCCGCACGGCCGCGTTATCCGGTACGATCCGCGTCTGGTCGATCGTGCTTGTGATCGATCTTGCCTTCGCCTTCAGCTATTTGATCTGGCCCAAGAAGGAAAAAGGCGCAAGCTCGTGAGAGCGCGCCTTTTGATGGTGTGCGGACCGCCATTCGGGGGCCGCCGGATTGTCAACCGGCCGTCCCCCATTCCATCCCGGATCAGGCGAGTATCGTCTAAACCTACTTTTTCCCCTGCTTTTCCTTCTCCGCCGCAATTGCCTTCTTCAGCAGTTCGTCGGCCTCCCGCAAGGCGGAATTAATGTCCATCTGATTGGTCGCCACTTTCTGGAACTGGCCGGACATCGTATTTTGCTGCGTTCCGAGGGCAATGTCCACCAGCCCCGGGGCCCGTTTCGGCGTAGCCGGAATCGGCGGAAGCGTCGTGAGCGCTTTCATGTTTTTGGTGCCGTAGACCGGATGATCTTTGCCGAGTGCGTCGATAATTTCTTTTTTCACAAGAGTCGTCGGAATGCCGTTTTTGGAATCCTGCATCTGGATTTCGTCGGACAGCATCTCCATCATCACCTCGAACGCCTCTTCCTTATGCTTGCTCTGATTCGTAATCGCCCAGTAAGCGGGACCGCGCTGACCCATCATTTTCGGCGCGCCGTTGATCAGCGGTGCCGAGACAATATCCCAGTTCACTTCCGGCGGAATGATAAGGTAGATGTTATGCTGATTGATCTGCATCGCCACGTTCCCTTTGCTGAACGCGTTGTTTTCGTCCGCGACCGTCTTGGCGATCTGGTTGTTCGGAATATCGTAAAACCGCTTTAAAGTCTCGAACAGCCCTTTCCATTTGTCCATACCGGACAATCCGTCCACCTTCGGGTCCAGAATCGGGAGCGACATCGGATTGTCGCGCATAAAGGCCATCGTATTGGCGCTTAATCCGCGATATATCGTACCGCCGTCCGATCGGCTCATTTTCTTGGCGAGCTCGTAAACTTCGTCCAGCGTCATGCCGTCCTTCGGATACGGAACTCCGAACTTGTCGAACAGATCTTTGTTGTAGTATAACACTTGCGGAAAATACGGCGGTACCGGGAGGCCATACACTTCACCCGATCCGATTACGTCGATAATTTCTTGCGTAAACACTTTATTGAAACGGTTCATGTCGTACTTGTACTGCTTGATCAGATCGCGCAAGTCGTAGGCGAGTCCCATATCCAAATAATTGGTCCGGATCGTCGGAATATCCAGCCTGTACAGATCTGGGATTTCCCCGCGCGACACCAGCTCCGCGATGCTGTTTCCTTGTCCGCTGGTCGTATATTTAAAAGTGATATGCGGAAACTTCGCTTCGAGCGTTTTTCTCCATCTGTCGTCGAATTCTTTGGCGCTCACTCCCGGCGCGTAGATCGACATCTCATAAGGGTCTTTCTTCTTCACCGGAGGCGGCGCAGCCGTATCGCCCCCCTGATTGCCGCCCTGCTGACCGCCGCAGCCTGCAGCCAATAATGCCGAACACAGAAATAAAGCAGTTCCTTTCATTTTGAACGAAGTTGCTCTCATATCCCGGCCTCCCTCTTTAATTAGCATACTTGCACTTGCCTGTTGCGATATCCAGCCGCAGCTTCGCCGAAGCCGCCTCTGTCGCGATTATTGCCGAACCCTGATCACCTCCAGATAAGGTATAAAAGAAGCTTTTATAACGAAGCCTCTGCCACGTCGATCGCCCGTGCGCATAAGCGGCGGCTTTTCTTGCGAGCGGAAAGGAGACTGCTTGGCTAAAACCCATCCTTTCCCGGCTCTAAAGAATATCTTTTTAACGAAGCCTCTGCCTCTGCCTCCGCCACGCTCGAATGTCACTGTGTAGGTCGTAGCTTTTCTTGCGAACAGGAGTCAGCTTGGCTGAAACAAAATGCACGCGGGCTAAAAACACAATAAGAGTCTTTCGCACCCTCTATTTTCGGC
>NZ_JARBDB010000055.1:0-71669 GCF_036577605.1 Paenibacillus sp. GYB004 | reverse complement strand
AGAAGCTTCTCTTTATTTTAGAGCTGATTGCTCAAACGTACTGACTTGTGTCGATTACTCGACTTGTTTTGATCTCTTGCGAGATCGTCACTTGCACGCTCGTTGTTCAGTTTTCAAGGAGCAAATCACTTGTCATCTTTTGTCGCTTTCGTTTTGCGGCGACCTCTTTAATATATCACAACCGCCTAGTACTTTGCAAGAAGTTTTTTTTAAAACTTTATTGCCTTCGAGCTCGTCTAAGCTTCCCTCGAAGAGGCGGAATTACAATATACCACGTATATCCGCCTTTAGCAAGCAAAAAGAAAAAGCTTCTAAATCGAAGCTGCTTGTAAGATGTGACACCCCATATTAGCTTCAGTTATATCGTGCAGCCGATGCCGTTCCGCTTACCCGATCTGTAACGCTTCACTGCTCTAAATAACTTCCGGTCAGAACTTTAGCATAGAAGCTTCTGCCGATTTAGCGGCGCCTCCGCTCCGTCCAGGTTTCCCGGTTTGCCGATTTCTTTTCTTAGACGTATCGATTAATACGATCGCGAAGCTCATCTTCACGCAGTATCCCGCTAGCTCTTAGAATAATACGAACTTCAACCCGACGAGCATAAGCAGCCCCGGGACACCCAGCATTAGCACCGTCGCGACCGTCGGCATATTGACCGGTATTCGAAAATCATAATACGAGCCGGCCAGGTTGACGAAGTACAGCAAAAAAGCAGCGACTACAATATGCAGCACGGCATAACCGATCCACTGGCGAGAATGCTTGCGGCGCATAAGGACAACAACCAAAAGAATCGAGGAAATAAGCAGTGCTCCGAGCCAGATCGTTCGCATGTTACCCCTCCGCCGCTCTGCTCATGCCGACATGAAGCGCATGGATATTCAACTTCTTGGCGTTTTTGAGCAGCATCTCATACCGTTTCTCCGCCGCTTCCAGCGCATATATCGCGTAGTCAATCTGGTCTTGCTCGACCATATAATCCAGCCTCTGCTGCGCATACTGCCACTCCACCACCGCAACGCGGATCTCTTCGAGCAGAATCTGCTTGTCCTTCAACAACGGATCTTCCTGCTTCTTTCTCCACTTCCAAGGAAAACGCCACAACATGTCCACCCCACCCCCATCGATATCGAAGCTCTCGGCTTAGTAATACCTATGAAAGTCGAGGCTTTTCCAGAACGGAAATGTCGGGCGTACCGCAATGTATGCACCCCTTATTTCAACCAACTAATGGGGGATGTATCCTTCTCGTTGATTTTAGCAGTTTCAAACCACTATTATTCCGTGCTCAAGCGTGTTTTCGGACAAAATAAAGGTTACAAACTGCTTTTATTCGGCTCCTCCTCCCCCCGCTAGAAGCAGGGCAGAAGACAGGTGGCTTTTCTAACTTGGTTCCGGATGCATCGGTTCCCTTGACGCTTTAGCGAGCGAACTTAATCATTCGCGCTCGTCAAAAAAAGCCGCACGGAACGTATGCCACGTTCCGCACAGCTTATTTGCATTAACTCAGTTCTCTGCGTCCTTCGAGCGCCTTGGACAGCGTCACTTCATCGGCATATTCCAAATCCCCGCCTACCGGAAGCCCGTGAGCGATCCGTGTAACTTTGAGGCCGAAAGGTTTGACGAGCCGCGATAAATACATCGCCGTCGACTCCCCCTCGATATTCGGATTCGTCGCCAAAATTAGCTCCTGCACCTGTTCGTCTCCGAGCCGCCGCAGCAACTCCGCAATCCGAATCTCGTCAGGCCCGATTCCTTCCATAGGCGATATCGCCCCATGCAGCACATGATAGTAGCCGTTATATTCCTTAGTCCGCTCCATCGCCACAAGATCTTTGGCTTCCTGAACGACGCAGATGACGGAACCGTCCCGCTTCTTGTCCTGACAGATGCGGCACGGATCGACATCGGTAATGTTGCAGCATACGGAGCAGTAGTGCAAGTTCCGCTTGACGCTAACGAGCGATTTGGCGAAATCGAGCACATCCTCCTCCTTCATGCGCAGCACGTGAAAAGCCAGTCTGCCGGCCGTCTTCGGACCCACTCCCGGCAACCTCGAAAAGGCGTCTATTAATTTGGCGATCGGTTCCGGGTAGTACAAAACGAACGGCTCCTTTACGTTTCAATTAGAACAAGCCCGGCATCTTCATGCCGCCGGTCAGACGTCCCATATCCTGCTCCGCCATCTGCTCCGCCTTGGTAAGCGCGTCGTTGACGGCCGTCAAAATAAGGTCCTGCAGCATATCCACATCTTCAGGATCTACAGCCTCCGGCTTGATCACGATATTCGTTAGCTTGCGGTGTCCCGTTGCGGTTACAGTCACGACCCCGCCGCCTGCGCTGCCTTCAACCGTCTTGGTTCCGAGCTCTTCTTGCGCCTTTACCATCTGCTCCTGCATCTTCTTCACTTGTTTCATCATCTGCTGCATATTGTTCATAGCGAGTTCATCCTCCCGGATTATTCTTTGATTACGACCAGATCTTGGCCGAACAACTTGATCGCTTCGTCTACGACGTCGTCGCCGGGCTGACTTGCCGCCTCTTGCGACTCCATACGCATCACTTCGGGCTGCTCCGCCGTATCGGCTTGCGCAGCCTTCCAATCCTTAAGCATCGCCGTAACGAGCCGAAGCGGCGAGCCCAGCAATTCGGAGATCACCTGTTCGATCAGCTCTTTATGAGCCGGTCTCTCTGTCGTCTCCCGGTGCATCGCGCTCTTGAAAGCTAGCAGCAGCGTATCTTCGCTCGCCGCTACCGGCTCCCCGTCCACCAGCCAGGCGTGAACCATAATTTTGCGCTCTTTTACCTGCTGCAGCACCTGTCCCCACTTGCCCAGCACCTGCTTAAGCGTCGGCGACTCGGCATGCGGCAAGTAGGGGTCCAGCTTGATGCCCGCCTTCATCGCAACTGAGGAAGAAGTGGATCTGGGCGGGGCTGCGGATCGCTGGGACGATTCTTTGCCCGCTGGCGCCACCCCGTTTTTCAGAAGCTGATCCAATTTCTGCTCCAGCTGCGTGATTTTCCGGTTAAGCGCCGCGACTTCCGGATCTCCATTTTTCTCGGCGGCCCCTTGCTGAGGCTGGACCGGAACGCTGCCCGCCGGCGAAGAACTGCACAGCTTAAGCACCGCCACCTCGAAAATCGTCTGCGGCTGAGCCGAATATTTCATCTCGGTCTGATAATGATTCAGCACGTCGATGATGTGAAACAGATGGTCGCTCGAGAACGATCCGATCATCGTACGGAACGCCCCCGGATCGGTGATCCGGTCGGTCCACTCCTCTGCGTTCGGCACCAGCCTCAGCATTAAGGCGTCCCGGAAATAATAGATTAGATTCTCCATACATTTCTCGGCGCTTTTGCCTTCCTGCATCAGAAGCTCGATACATTCCAGCGCCGCACCGGCATCCCGTCCCGCAACCGCCTCGGCCAGCCGGCCGAACTGCTCCAGTCCGATTCCTCCGGTGATGGCCAGTACTTCCTGGAGAGTGACGTCGTTGCCGGTATATGCGATAACCTGATCGAGCAGACTAAGCGCATCCCGCATCCCGCCGTCCGACAAGCGCGCTACGTATTGGAGAGCCTCGTTCTCCGCATTCACGTTCTCCTGGCTGCAAATATAGGTGAGGCGCGACACTTGCTCGTCCAACGGCACCCGGCGGAAATCGAACCGCTGACACCGCGAGATGATCGTGGCCGGGAGCTTGTGCGGCTCTGTCGTTGCCAGGATAAACATGACATGGGCAGGTGGCTCCTCCAGCGTCTTGAGAAGCGCATTAAACGCTTCCGTCGTGAGCATGTGCACCTCGTCGATAATGTACACTTTGTGCCTTACTTCGGTCGGAGCGTACTTCACCTTCTCCCGGATGTCGCGAATTTCCTCCACGCCCCGGTTGGAGGCGGCGTCGATCTCGACGACGTCCATCACGGCGCCTTCGGTAATGCGCCTGCAGGCAGAGCATTCGTTGCATGGCTCCTCCGCAGGACCCCTCTCACAGTTTACAGCTTTGGCTAATATTTTGGCGGCTGTCGTCTTTCCGGTCCCCCGGGGACCGTTGAACAGGTAGGCGTGGGTGAGCCGTCCGTCCCGCAGCGAATTTTGCAGCGTTTGTGTAATATGCTTTTGTCCGACGATATCCCGGAAGGCTTGCGGCCTCCAAGTCCGGTATAATGCAATGTGCGCCATTGGCGTTTCTCCCCGAAAAGTTCGTTAGATCCTTCTCTAACCCATGAGGTTCATGTACTCCATTATACACTAAACCTCTTCCTTTTGACCAACCGCGCAGGGTTAGCTCGGGGAAAACGGTACGCTGACCGTAAATGTTGTGCCGAAGCCTTTGGAGGAAACGCGAATGCTGCCTCCTATATCGTGGATGATCCGCTGGCAGACGGAGAGCCCGAGTCCGGTGCCGCTGTCTTTGGTCGTAAAGAAAGGGTCGAATATTTTATCGATTAAATAAGCCGGTATGCCGTCGCCCGAATCCTGAACTTCCACATGCACCTTTCTGGCCCGGGCGTCTATCCTCTCAATGATCGTTAATGTCCCCCCTTGCGTCATAGCTTCGATTCCGTTCTTGCATAAATTGATAAACACCTGCTTGAGCAGCTCCCGGTCAGCGATAATTTTCGGAATCTGGTAAACCGACTGATACTGGATCGTTACATTATGCAGAACGGCCTGGTTGTTAATAATCGGCAATATGTCGCGCAGTACCGATGAAATATCAATCTTGTCAAAGGTCACGTTTTTCGGTTTGCTCAGCAGCAAAAACTCGTTGACCAGCTCGTTAATCCGGTCAATCTCAGCCAGCATCAAATCCGTGTAGCCTTCCTCCCTCTCCATCCCGCTTTGATGAAACGTCCGGTTCAGTACCTGCAAGAAGCCCTTAATGGACGTTAGAGGGTTGCGAATCTCGTGGGCCGTTCCGGCGGCAATCTGTCCGATCATGGCGAGACGGTCGCTTCGCTGCACTTGCTGCTCCAAAGAACGAAGGTTGGTTACATCTTTGAAAATCACATAAGCTCCCACCACTTGGCCAAGCGGATCGCGAATGAGATTGGAGTCCATCAGCAGCTCGTAACGCTGCCGGTCGTTCGTCCAGGAGACTGCATGGCTTCTGACCAGCACGCCGTCCAGCAGCGTGCGCTGAACAAGACGGTGCTCCTTTGGCACGGACCGGAACACCTCCTCCATCGGAAAACCTAGCGACGACTGCCGGTCGATTCCAAGAATATGGCAAGCCATGTCGCTAATATCGACCAGACGGAACTCCTGATCGACCACGAGAACTCCCAAATTGACATCCCGGACAAACGTACCCGAAAATTGCTGAAGCAAGCTCAGCTCCCCCGGCGCCAAACCGGACAGTAAAAGAGCATACAGGTTCCGTGTGCCCGACTCCGCGCGCCCGAACCAGCAGCGGGTCGTCACCTGCTTTCCCATGCCGGCCCTCAGCTTGATCTCGATCGTGCCGTCCTCGTCCATGCTGTTCTCGCACCGCTCGCATATCGCTTCCAAACACGATTCCTCGGGCACCAGCATAAATATGGAGCCGCCTACGCCGCATCTCCCGCCGAACAGATGAGAAAAAGCGCGATTACACTCTACTATTGTGCCATCTGCATCCATAATGGCAGCCGGGACCGCATCGAGACTGCGAATAAACGTTTGCGGAGACGGCATCGTGATCCGGAATTTTTCCATGCAATACCACCTTCTATTTATAATACCGGGCTAACGTCCGGCCCGGCCCCCTTCTTATAACAATTCTACTCGGATCTGTTTTTTCCTTCCAAGCGATTCCAGTTCCAAACCAAAAAACGCCGAATCAGCGTCTCATGACGTCTGAATCAGCGTTATTTCTCGGTAATCGTCATATTTAGTTACCGTGCACCTGCCGTTGATCTTGCGATCCGAGCGGAACCTTTACCGGTTAGCTCGAGTCAGGCACTCCTCCGGCACATGAACCATCTTGCTTACGGCTGCTTCCTTCCGGACCTGACCGGGTTCACAAGCGTCCATTGCGGAGGACCCGACCGTCAACACTTCGTGTAAAAGTCAGACCTCACATCGACAAGACCGAAAACAGGAATTCGACCCCGCTGTAGCGGATTGCGGGTACAGGGCACCGCTACCTCCCCATCTAGCACGGTAAACCTAGTATAGCGGATTGGCCGGCTTAACGCAACCTTCATCATTTGGCATCTTATGAAGCGGCTCCCGTCTACTCGCTGCGGGTAGTTACTTTAAAATTGTATCGGGGCACCGCATGCTGCAACGCTTGCGCCGCTTCGTTGCGGATTCGCTCGTTCTCCTGCTGGGACAACCCCTTGGCAGTAATGACCCTTATGCTGGCATTAGCCCCATTCATGACGATCCGGACATTCCGGACGCCCGCGATCGGCGTAACCACATCGCGCATCATTCTTGTATCGACCTCATACGTATGGTAAGTCGGAGTCAAGGGCAAGCTCGGATTCGTGTTCGTCATGCCCAAGTAACCGTCGTTCTGGTACGACTTCGTCCTCGAGGTGCCGTCACCGCCCCCACATCCGGCAGTCAGCAGCATCGGAAGCAGCACGGCTGCAGTCAGCAAGCCTGGTCTGATGATCTTCATAAAGAAACAACCTCCCTTGGTTCTAGGATGACCAAGAGAGGTTGTTGTATACACGAGGAATCGTACGCCATACGTGTAAAATTAAATACCGTATTTTTTCTTAAATTTATCAACACGTCCGCCGGCGTCGATAAACTTCTGCTTACCGGTAAAGTGCGGGTGGCATGCAGAGCAAATCTCCACGCGGAGGTTTTGCTTAATGGAACCCGTCTCAAACGAATTACCGCAAGCGCAAGTTGCCGTCGTTACATAATATTTCGGTTGAATTTCTGTTTTCATGAGCCTTTCACCTCTCTCCGCCCTGAGTCTCATTTGGACCCAGAGTTATATGGACACATGAGCGCATTATATCACGTTTTTTCCGATAAATGCAACACGTTTTGTACAACCCATCATTTGGCTGGTGCCCGCGGCGGAATGTGCGTGTACGAGCCGATGACGACATCCGGAAGCTCCGCTTCGAATATCTCGATCATTTGTTTCATTCCGTAAGTGTTGCCGCGTTTTGGCGGTATAAGCTGCAAATAACCTTCCGGATCGATATTGAGGTTGCGCAGTTGGATCAGCCTCAGGCCGGTCCGCTTGGCGAAGCCCAGCATCGCTTCGATCTCCTCTTCCCTGTCGGTTACTCCGGGGAATACGAGGTAATTGATCGACGTATACACACCCTTGGAGGTCGCGTAGGTGAGCGATTTCTCCACATTGGCCAGCGTATAGCCGCGAGGTTTGTAGTAAGCGTTATAATGGTCGTCCAGCGCGCTGATCGTACTGACTCGCATCAGATCAAGACCCGCATCGACAATCGCGCGGATATGATCGCTTAAGCCCGCGTTCGTATTAATGTTGATATATCCGTTGCGGGTCTGCTCGCGTACGCGGCGGATCGCCTCGATAATCAGCTTGGCCTGCGTCGAGGGCTCGCCCTCGCACCCTTGTCCGAAGCTGATGATCGCATCCGGAGTTTGCAATTGCTCCAGCATGACCTGAACGATCTCATCCACCGTCGGTCTGAAGTTCATTCGGGTCTGAGGCGCCGGAAATCCGCTGTCATCCGGCTGCTCCGAGATACAGCCATAACATCCGGCGTTGCAGGAATACGATACCGGTACTGCCCCTTCCAGCCGGGACAAAAACGTGTTGGAGGCGGTTAAGCATTCGTACTCCAAAGCGCACTTGGACAAATGCTGGTACAGCCGGTTGTCCGGGTAAGCCCCGGTTAACCGGTTGACTCCAAGCTCCAGCTCCTTCGTATCGCAGTTGCGCGGATTCCACGGTTCGGGATCGTCGCTTTGTCGGGCAGCTACATAAAAAGCGCCGTCCTTCCAGGCAACCGCCGTATACCCGAATAACGGAAGCAATTGCGACTTGTCCTTCTTGGCATAGCCGGGAAGCAATAGCCGCGTAAATCCTTGAGGAAGCAGCGCTCCGACCGCTTGATAGGGGCCTTCCATCGCCTGCATCGACCCGGCCTGCTCGTTCCAGCCAATCGCACGCGTTGCCGGCAGACTGACCAAGGTCGCCCCTTCCGGCAGCGGAATCAGCTCGTCTTCCCATATTTCCGTAATCATGTCACCGCTGCGGCCGAGTGCTGTCCACTCCGGATGATCGAAAACGTTACCCGCTTCGTCCGCATATACCAAATACATGAGGCTTCCCTCTTTTTCATTTCAAGTATGCCGGGGCGGCTATTAAGAGGCGGAATTTTTGACCCGCTTGCCGTCCGGTTTGGCTTCCAGTGTTTCATAAAATTCACGATTCGTTTTCGTATCGCCGAGCTTCTTAAGAAACGCATCGACAAAATCGTGGGAATCGTTCATATTTTTGCGGATCGCCCAAATTTTCTCGAGCTCCTCTTTGGTTAGCAGCATCTCTTCGCGGCGCGTACCCGAACGGCGAATGTCGATCGCCGGGAAGATACGACGTTCTGCAAGCTTGCGGTCCAGATGCAACTCCAGATTGCCCGTTCCTTTGAATTCCTCGTAGATGACGTCATCCATTCTTGAACCGGTCTCCACTAGCGCCGTCGCCAAAATGGTCAAGCTGCCGCCTTCCTCGATATTCCGCGCAGAACCGAAAAACCGTTTCGGTCGATGGAACGCCGCAGGATCAATACCGCCGGATAACGTTCTTCCCGAGGGAGGTATGACGAGATTATACGCTCTCGCCAGCCGGGTAATGCTGTCAAGCAGAATGACGACGTCCTTTTTGTGCTCTACCAAACGTTTAGCACGTTCCAGAACGAGTTCGGCTACTTTGATATGATTTTCCGGTAGCTCGTCGAAGGTCGAAGCAACCACTTCCGCCTTGACGGAGCGCTGCATGTCCGTCACTTCCTCCGGCCGCTCGTCGATCAGCAGCACGAAAAGCTCCACATCCGGATAGTTCAGCGAGATGCTGTTGGCGATCTCTTTGAGCAGCAGCGTCTTACCCGCTTTCGGAGGCGCGACGATCAGTCCCCGCTGTCCCATGCCGACCGGGCTTAGCATATCCATAATACGGGTGGACACTTTCTCGGGAGTCGTTTCCAGAACGAATTTCTGCTGAGGGTACAGGGGCGTAAGGGCAGGAAAGTGAAGGCGTTCGGCAGCCGTCTCGGGCTTCTCTCCATTAACCGCTTCTACCTGCAGCAACCCGAAATAGCGCTCATTTTCTTTAGGCGGTCTGCATTTTCCCGATACGCGGTCGCCGGATCGCAAATCAAACTTGCGGATTTGAGACTGGGAGATATAAATATCTTCCGAGCTAGGCAGGTAGTTAATCGGACGCAAAAAGCCATAGCCCTCGGACAACACGTCGAGGATACCTTCCATAAACATCAATCCGCCCTTTTCGGCTTGGGCGCGTAAAATTGCAAAAATCAGTTCTTTTTTCTTCATTTGGCCGTATGAGGCTATTTGGTGCTCTTTCGCCAACTTGTACAAGTCGGTCAGTTTCAGCTGCTCCAGCTGTGCCAGATGCATATCCATCTCATTATCCACCACACTATTCGTTATTCAAACCGGCCAAAGCCATATAAACCTATCATTTCCGAATTTCTTTTAATCTATTCTTGCAACAGTCTCTACTCCCGCGTCTTCTTCCCAAATCTCCGCCCCGAGGCTGCGCAGGTTGGGCACCAAATTCTCATAGCCCCGGTATATATACTCGATACCGAAAATTTCGGTGACTCCAGACGGCACCGTTAATGCGGCGGTAAACAGCGCGGCGCCGGCACGCAAATCCGTAGCCCTAACCTTCGCAGCCGATAATACGCCGCCTTCGATAATCGCGGAACGCCCTTCCACCTTAATCTTGGCGCCCATGCGAATCAGTTCGGGAACGTGCTTGAACCGGTTGTTGTACACATAATCGGTCAATATGCTGACGCCTTTGGCTTGGGTGAGGAGACTGGTCATCGGGGACTGGAGATCGGTGGCGAAACCGGGGTACACAAGCGCCTTGACGTCTACACTCTCGTATTCCGGCTGGCCTACGACGCGTATCGATTCGTCCATCTCGTAAATGTGGACGCCCATCTCTTGCAGCTTGGCGGTTAACGCTTCCATATGCTTCGGAATGACATTGTCGATCACGACATCTCCGCGGGTAGCCGCCGCCGCGATCATATAAGAACCTGCCTGTATGCGGTCGGGAATGATGGAATGCCTGCAGCCGTGCAGCGAATCGGCTCCTTCAATCCGGATCGTTTCGGTACCGGCTCCTTTAATCTTCGCTCCCATTGCATTCAATAAGGTAGCTACATCTATAATTTCTGGCTCTTTGGCCGCATTTTCGATCAAAGTGGTTCCTTTGGCGCGAGAAGCCGCCAACATGATGTTGATCGTCGCTCCTACACTGACCACATCCAAGTAAATTTTAGCTCCGCGAAGCTGCTTCGCCCGGATATGTATGCTTCCGAACTCATTGCGCACTTCCGCTCCAAGCGCCTCAAACCCTTTGATATGCTGGTCGATCGGTCGAGGCTCGAAATTACATCCGCCGGGAAGCCCAATCGTCGCTTCTCCGAACCGGCCAAGCAAAGCACCCATCAAATAATAAGAAGCCCGAAGCTTCTTCACATTGCCATTAGGCATCGGCACCGATCGGATCGATCCCGGATCAATAATCATCTGGTCGCCGCTGCGTACGACGCTCGCTCCGAGCTCGCCCAGCAAATCGGTATAAATATCGACATCGCTGATGAGCGGGAGATTATCGAGCACAACCTTCGTTTCCGCCAGGATCGCCGCGGGAATCAACGCGATCGCGCTGTTCTTCGCTCCGCTGATCGTTACCGTTCCACGCAGGGAGCGGCCTCCCGCGATCAAAAGTTTCCCCGTCATTCCGGCAAATTCCTCCCTATTAGGCAGACTCTCGGAGTCTTCCTCTACCATTGCCGTCTGCCGGACGGGCAGACTCCGGTATTGTACTTGTTGCACGCAAGCAGAAAGAAAAAGGAACCCCGGCGGGAAACGTTCCCGCCGGTACAATCCTGTTATCGCTTTGGACGTTTTATGTGTATGCTGGTACTTGTCGTTTTATGGATATTAAGCTTGGTTGCTGCTGCCGAACAGGCGGATTTTCGATTTCACGACTTCAACCATCGCTTTACGGGCAGGCGTCAAATATTTGCGGGGATCGTATACGTTGGCGTCCTTGGCAAGCACTTCGCGAATCGCTTCGGTACAAGCCACTTGGTTTTCGGTGTTTACGTTGATTTTGCCTACGCCGGCTGCGATCGACAGACGAATCGCTTCGTCCGGAACGCCGGAACCGCCGTGCAGCACGATCGGCACGGGAACAGCCTTCGCCACTTGTTCGATAATGTCATAATGGATTTTCGGCTCGCCTTTGTACATGCCGTGTGCGGTGCCTACGGCAATAGCCAAGCAGTCGACACCGGTCTCTTCATAGAAACGGATCGCTTCCTCAGGTTTGGCCAAGCTCGCATGCTCTTCGTCGAGGCTGATATCGTCTTCGACGCCGCCGATCGTTCCGAGCTCGCCTTCGACGGATACGCCCATCGCATGAGCGGCTTTTACGACTTCTTTGGTCAGGCGGATATTCTCTTCAAGCGTGTAATGGGAGCCGTCGAACATAACCGAGCTGAAGCCGGCGCGGATACATTTCATAGCGACTTCGAAGCTGCTTCCGTGGTCGAGGTGAAGAGCAATCGGCAAGCCGGATTTTTTGGCGGCTGCTTCCGCAATCGCTACCGTGTACTCCATGCCCATATATTTCAGTGCGCCTTCGCTCACACCAAAGATGAAAGGAGACTTCTCCTCCATCGCAGCTTCCATAATCGCTTGAGCAAACTCCAGATTGTTCATGTTGAATTGACCGACTGCAAATTTATTCGCTTTTGCTTTCGGCAAAAACTCGTTCATTGAAACAAGCGGCATTTTCGTTCCTCCTAAACATTCTTCTGAATTGGTTCCGAATGCAATACTGGACTATTATATCATACTCGTCCCTCAAATGGTAACGCCCGTCGGCGAATTGTCGGCCTGTCCCGCCTCTGTACTCCGACGTTACATATATATGGAAGGATTTGATCTGCTCGGACGCGATCGCCCTCCTTCCGCCGGCCGTCCGGACAAAAAAAATAGGATCCGGATTAGGATCCTATCGCCAGCCTCGGCGGGTCCGAGCGCAGTTGCTTGTTGACGGCGTGCCTCAAATCGTCAATATCGAAAGGCTTCGTAAAGTGCATAAGAGCTCCGAGGTCGGTCGCTTCCTTGATCATATCCAGCTCGCCGTATGCCGTCATCATAATGACCTTGATGCTTACGTCAATCTGCTTGATATGCTTCAAAATATCCAAGCCGTCCATACCCGGGATTTTCATATCGAGCAAAACCAGATCGGGAGATTCTTTGCGGACGATTTCGAGCGCCAATTTGCCGTTGGAAGCCTGAAACGTATTGTACCCTTCGTTGCTGAACACTTCCATCAGCAAAACCCGGATGCCGTTTTGGTCGTCGACAATCAATACCTTCTTCTTATCCAATCATCAAACCTCCTCACAACTGTGTATGAGCAGGTTTACCTCCCGCTCACACCCTCCGCTTGTTCGACGGGTACGGAAAACGCCCTATGGCGTGCCGATCCGTCTCATTACTAATTACTCATTCGCTGCGGTTCTTCGGATTCCTGCTGGATTCCAAAGAAAGTTGTCAGGTTTTACAAAAAAAGTTATTGTTTCAGTCCGTTTGGACCGCCAGCTCCATCGAAGCTCTCACAAAATGTTTGAACAGCGGCTGCGGACGGTTCGGTCTGGACGTAAACTCCGGATGGAATTGCACCGCCAAAAACCACGGGTGATCCGGCAGCTCCACGACCTCCACCAGTCGTCCGTCCGGGGAAGTGCCCGATATTTTCAAGCCGGCCGACTCCAGCAGCTCGCGATATTCGTTGTTGAACTCATACCGGTGCCGATGACGCTCATATACGAGCTCGTCTTCGTAGCATCGCATAGCCAGCGAGCCTTCGGCGATTTTGCAAGGGTACAGCCCAAGCCGCATCGTGCCCCCTAGATCCTCGATATCTTTCTGTTCCGGCAGAAGATCGATGACCGGATACGGCGTAGTCGGATGAATCTCCGAGCTGTTCGCCCCTTCCAGGTTGGCGACGGACCGTGCGTATTCGACGACAGCAACCTGCATGCCGAGGCAGATGCCGAAAAACGGAACGCGATTTTCGCGGGCATACCGGATCGCCGATATCTTGCCTTCGATCCCCCGGTCTCCAAACCCACCCGGTACGAGAATGCCGTGAACGCCGCTAAGCAGCTCGGCCACATTATGATCGTAAATTTCCTCAGCGTTGACCCAGCGAATCTTAACGTCGGTGTCGCAGTCGATGCCTGCATGACCCAAAGCTTCGACAATGCTCAAATAAGCGTCGTGAAGCGCTACGTATTTGCCTACGATAGCGATCTCCGTCCGGTTGCGAAGCGATTTGACTTTAGCTACGAGCCGCTCCCACTCGGTCATGTCCGGAGGATTGCGGAACGCGTCGAGCTTCAGATGCTTAACGACGATATCGTCAAGCCCTTGCTCCCGCAAAATCATCGGCACTTCGTACAGCGTGTCCGCATCCTGGCACTCGATCACCGCATCCGAATCGATGTCGCAGAACAAAGCCAGCTTCCGCTTCATCTCTTCGGCGAGCGGATATTCGGTCCGGCATACGATAACCTGCGGCTGAATGCCGATGCTGCGAAGTTCCTTGACGCTGTGCTGGGTCGGCTTCGTTTTCACTTCTCCTGCAGCCTTCAGGTAAGGAATCAGCGTAACGTGAATGTACATGACGTTCTCGCGGCCGATATCGCTCTTGATTTGACGGATCGCCTCGAGGAACGGCAAGCTTTCGATATCCCCGACCGTACCGCCGATTTCCGTGATGACAATATCCGATTGCGTCTCCCGTCCCGCACGGAATACACGATCCTTGATTTCGTTCGTAATATGAGGGATAACCTGAACGGTTCCGCCCAAATATTCGCCGCGGCGCTCTTTCGTAATGACCGAGGAATAGATTTTCCCTGTCGTTACGTTGCTCGTCTTGGACAAATTAATATCGATAAACCGCTCGTAGTGGCCGAGGTCCAGATCGGTCTCCGCACCGTCGTCGGTTACGAAAACTTCACCGTGCTGGTACGGGCTCATCGTTCCCGGATCGACGTTGATATACGGATCGAACTTCTGAATGGTTACCTTCAGCCCCCGATTTTTGAGCAATCTGCCCAAGGACGCAGCGGTAATGCCTTTACCGAGCGAAGAAACGACGCCGCCTGTTACGAAAATATACTTGGTCACGTTTGTAAACCTCCGTTCAAGTCTGAAAACAAGTCCGCCCGGCTTGTCGGGCAAAAAAAATAAAAGTGACTCCCGCGAACGGGGCACTTTGTCGGATTCGTTGCCGAATTGTAAATCTACAGCCCAAAACATAGTTTACCCGGTCGCCGGGTGACTGTCAAGGGAACTTGGCGGGCGGACGGCGATCGCAAGTCCGCCCTTTTCAGCCCCTTATTTCTTGCCGTCATCGTCTTCTTCGTCGTCTTCAGCCTCTGCGGCCTCTTCGTCTTCCTCGAAGTCGTCTTCTTCCTCGGCTTCCTCGTCAATCTCTTCGATTTCGCCTTCTACTTCTTCAATCTCAGCGTCGTCGATCGTTTCCTCGTCCTGGTAAAAGTCTTCTTCCTCTTCCCCGCTGAACTCGTCTTCGCCTTCATACGCCTCGTACTCTTCTTCAGCTTCCTCTTCCTCGGTGAAGTAGTCGTCATCATCGTCGTCGTTAATAATGCGCGGATGTTTGGAGGTATTGACACCATCCTCGGATTTCTCGACCGGATACCAGCGCTTCAGTCCCCACAGGTTCGTGCCGACGCATGCAAATCTTCCGTCTATATTAATCTCCGTATATAACTGCGCAATCACTTGCATCACTTCTTCATCGGTCAAACCTTTGATTTTTGCGATTTCCTGCATCAGGTCCCGATAATAGTACGGGTTCTTGGATGCTTTCAACACTTCAAATGCGAGATCGACCATCGGCATCTCTTTGGCTTGTTCCGCATTGATCTTCAGCGTATATTGGCTGCTCATGGCCAGCACTTCCCTTCCAACATGGTCTGATGACAACCGATTCGTATACTTGCTCGCCCTGCCGGCCGCAAGCGACGTTCACTTCTCTAAAATGCCCATTATCTTCATTAAGTAAAACCTATTTTATGCAAAAATGCAACTACCGGCGTATCCGGCAAACAGCCGGCAAAATCCACCCGCAAAAAAAAAAACGGAAGCCGAACTCGTCGACTTCCGCTGAGACTGTATCCGCATGGACGATGAACGACCGTTCACCACCTTGCATACGACAAGAGAGCCCTACGCGCCCTCTATTCATACTATGAGCCCGCCGATCCGTTGACACAACCGTCTGCCTAACTTTCGCGAAAAAAGGCGCTCATCTCATGCGGGCATATGGTACAGGTTCATATGATAATCGCGTAAACGACTTCAGCTGCAGGGGAGGGAATTCACTTGAGCGAATCGGCGCTGCTGCATATGCTGCACGAAGCGATCGGATCGTCCCGGGTAGCGGAGAAACGCCATATCATCCACTTCAAAACGAGATCGGCCTACACCCGGTTTATGGCCGCTTTCGAAGAAGCCGGCGAGCTGTTCCCCGTAAAATCGGTGATCCGTCCGATGAAAATCATTCATGCGATTTGCTGTACGATGAAATCCGGTTCCCCTCCGCTCCAACACCCGAGCATCCGGCTTATTGAAGAGGATATCCCGATTCGCGTCCACGCCGCCCGCATCCGGCACCCGCAGCAGCCGGTGCTGCTCCGCCAGGCCGGCAACTCCATTCCATGGGGCGTCAAGCAGATCAAGGCGCCGGAAGCCTGGAAGGAAACGCGCGGCAGCCGAATCCGGATCGGCGTCGTCGATACCGGCATCGATTATTCCCATCCCGACTTGCGGGGCCGCATCTCGCGGGGGATCAACCTGCTGAACCGCTCCCTGCTGCCAACCGACGACAACGGCCACGGCACGCATATATCGGGGACGATCGCTGCGTCCAACCGCTCATCGGGAATACTCGGCGTCGCTCCTCTCGCGATGATCCATCCGGTCAAAGCGTTCGACAACAACGGAACCGCCTACGTCTCCGACATCGTGATGGGCATCGACTGGTGCGTTCATAACCGGATGCATATCATCAACATGAGCTTCGGCATGAAAAACCGCAGCAAATCGCTGCACGACGCCGTGCGCAACGCCCATAAGCTGGGTATCGTCATCGTCGCCTCCTCCGGCAACGAAGGCAAGCAGTCCTCCATCGATTATCCCGCCCGCTTCTCTCAGGTCATCTCCGTAGGAGCTACGGCGCCTAACCGAAAGATTGCCTCGTTCAGCAATAAAGGACGATCGATAGACATCTACGCACCCGGCGATAAAATCAAATCGACCTGGTTGCAGCATAAATATATGGAGCTGAGCGGCACGTCCATGGCTACCTCGCATATTTCCGGCGTCATCGCGCTTATGCTGACGATCCGGCCGGAGCTAACCCCCGGGGACATCAAGTCGCTGCTGCAAAAAACGTCCAATCCGGTAACCGGGCTTAAGTCCCGATCCGGCATCCGGGCTGGCGAGGTCGATGCCATGCGGGCGCTCCGGCATCTGGGAACTTAACAGGCGGGGGCAGACGCACCCCGCCTGTTCTCCGCGTCCCGCTTACATCGAGGCGGGCGCCGACACGCCGACCAGCGAGAGCACGTTGCGGATGACGACGCGAAGGGCAGCCAGCAGCGCGAGCCGGGCTTGCGTCAGATCGGCATTCTCGGTGATGACCCGCTCCGCCTTGTAGTAGCTATGGAATTCGGAAGACAGCTCGTACACGTACCGGATCAGCCGATGCGGCGCATATTGGGCTGCGGCTTCGGCAATCTCGGCGGGCAGTTCTCCCATCTTGCGCAGCAGATCGAACTCCGCTTCCGACTGCAGGACCGACCAGTCGATCATATCGAGAGGCTGCAGGGCGACGCCCTGCTCCTCCGCCTGCCGGAAGATGCTGCAGATCCGGGCGTGTGCGTATTGGACGTAAAACACCGGATTCTCGTTCGATTTGGAGATCGCAAGATCCATATCGAAATCCAGGTGGGAATCGTTGCTGCGCATCGTAAAGAAGTAACGGATCGCATCGACGCCGACCTCGTCCATCAGATCCTGCATCGTGACCGCCTTGCCGGTCCGCTTGGACATTTTGACCTTCTCGCCGTTCTGGTACAAGCTGACCATCTGTGCGATCAATACCGTCAGCTTTGTCGGATCGTAACTGAGCGCGGCCATAGCCGCCTTCACACGGGGGATGTATCCGTGATGGTCGGCTCCCCATATATTGATCATCTCATCGAAGCCGCGGTCGTACTTCGTACGGTGATACGCGATATCCGGCGTAAGGTACGTGTAGCTTCCGTCATTTTTCACCAGCACCCGGTCCTTGTCGTCGCCGAGCGGGGTCGTTCGAAGCCATGTGGCGCCTTCTTCCTCGAAGATGTGGCCGCCGCTCCGAAGCTGCTCCAGCACCGGCGCGATTTTCCCGTCCGTGTATAGCGACGTTTCGCTATACCATTCGTCGAAGGAAACGCGGAATCTGGCCAGGTCGCGTTTGATTTTGTCGAGCTCTTTGCCAAGCCCGTACGACTTGAAATAAGCAAGCCGCTCCGCTTCGGACAGCTCCAGCAGCTTGTCGCCCTCCTGCTCTTTCAGCTCCTGGGCAAACCCTTTGATATCTTCGCCGTAGTAGCCGTCCTCCGGCATGTCCGCTTCCCGCCCGAGCGCCTGCAAATAACGCGCCTCGATCGACTTGGCCAGGTTGTCCACCTGATTGCCCGCGTCGTTGATGTAATACTCCCGGCTGACCTGGTAGCCCGCGAAATCGAGCACGTTGCACAGGGCGTCCCCGATCGCGGCACCCCTGGCATGACCGAGATGAAGGCTTCCGGTCGGATTGGCGCTGACGAACTCAACCTGCACCTTTTGGCCCCCGCCCGTATTCACGCGTCCGTAATCGGCGTCCGCCGCCAGCACTTCCGGAATCACTTCATACAAATAGCTTTTATCCATGAAGAAATTAATAAAACCCGGACCCGCAATCTCGACCTTGGCGATGTACGCCTTCTTCGTATCGAGACAGGCGATCAGCCGCTCGGCGATTTGTCGCGGATTTTGCTTCGCCACCCGGCTCAGCTGCATCGCGATATTGGTTGACAAATCCCCGTGCGCCTTCTCCTTCGGCACTTCCAGCCCGATGGCCGGAAGCTCGGCCGGTCCGGCAATTCCCGCCTCCGCTGCCGCCAGCGTAATCGTTTCCTTCAATAAACGTTCGATCCGTTCGATAGCGCTCATTCCGCTTGTTCCTCCTCAATGACTACCCTCAGCCGGATTCGCCCGGCATGTACGCCGTTTGCGTACAAATCGTAGCTCCAGGACAAGGTGCCCAATCCTCGGTCGAGCTTGCGCTCGATACCGTGCGTGAAGCATTCCATCTCCATCCGGCCCTGTGGCAGCTCGTAGTAACCTGCGGTTCGGGTACCGGAAATAAACGTCAGGTCGGACTGAACGTCCCCGTGACGAAAAACCTTGACCATCTTGTCGTCCCACTTCACCGTCGCCGTCGTCTTCCCTGATTCCGAGTCCGGCTCCGTGTAGCGCAAGTAGTACGATTCCTGCTTATGATAAAGCTCGCCAGCCGTTTCCTGGACATGGCTTTGCCCCGCTTGCCTGCTTTCGATGCGGATTCGGACCGTTCGTTTCATGTTTCCGTTCGCTCCCGCCTATGTATTCCAATAGAGGCTGTCGATTCATTGAGTAGAAGTGTTAGCAGGTCGTTCCAAGTGAAAAGTTACCTTCTTCTGCTCAAACAGGTTGTCCGGAATCCCTTGATTGAATAAGCATTGTAAGGTAGGGGATTCCAGACAAAACTCGCCAGAAGGTAATCTTTTCCCTTTCCACTTGGTTGTCCATATTGAATCGACAGCCTCCCAATTGTTCCTTAACCGTTCTTAGTGTATATGACGGCCGCCGGAATTTCAATCCGTCCCCGGGAAGCAAAAAAAAGAGACGAAGGCTTCCCTTCATCTCTTCCCGCGACTGTTGGCATTATCCGCGAACCAAATCCTCAACGAACTTAGGCAGCGCAAACGCCGCTTTATGAAGCCGAGGAGAGTAATATTTCGTATCGATCTCCGGAATGCTCGCCTCGTCCACTTGCAGCGGATCGTAGGTTTTGCTTCCCATCGTAAACGTCCACAGCCCGCTCGGATACGTCGGAATGTTCGCCCCGTATACGCGCACGATCGGGAATATTTCGCTTACGTCGCGGTGTACGGTGCGGATCAGATCCGCCTTGAACCAAGGGTTGTCTGTCTGGGCGACGAAGATACCGTCTTCCTTCAACGCTTCGTAGATGCCCTGATAAAAGCCGCGGGAGAACAATTCGACCGCCGGACCTACCGGCTCCGTCGAGTCTACCATAATAACGTCGTACGTATTTTTATGATCATGGATGTGCATATAGCCGTCGTTGACGATGACCTGCACCCGGGGGTTGTCCAATTCGCCTGCGATTTCGGGCAAATATTTTTTGGAATACTCGATGACTTTACCGTCGATTTCGACCAATACCGCTTTCTCCACCTGCGGGTGCTTCAGCACCTCGCGGATGACACCGCCGTCTCCGCCGCCGACTACGAGCACATGCTTCGGGTTCGGGTGAGTGTACAGCGCGGGATGCGCCACCATCTCATGGTACACGAACTCGTCGCGCACAGTCGTCATGACCATACCGTCCAGCACAAGCATTCGGCCCCACTCAACCGTATCGATCATCGCCAAGTCTTGGAAATCGGTCTTTTCCGTGACCAGCGTTTCTTTAATTTTAGCCGTTATGCCGAATTGCTCGGTCTGCTTCTCCGTGTACCACAATTCCATTGGGGCATCCCTCTTTCCAGTTAATAAAGTTGATTATACTTGACCGCGGCCGAAAATGAAATCGCACCAGTCTGTATTATAGTAAATCGGCGCAAAAATGCAACTATATAGGTTGAACTTAATATCTTCGATGGGAAACCTCAAATAACAAATCAATCAACCAAACATCCTGTACTTCCAAGTAAATTCAGGACGGCCGATCATTTCTTTCTTCTAATGATGAATAGCCGGGCTCAACTTTTTCCATACTAGTAAGACTATCGGTTTCCAAAGTAAACCAGCACCGATTATTTCATCAGGCAGCGATGAGGGAAAGAGGGATCGCCATGGAGGAAAGCGTCAGCCGCAAACAAAGCCGCGCCGCCCGCGTAGAGCCGAAACCGGGCCGCCGCCCGCGAAAGGGACGTTTCCGCAAAGCGGTGACGTTTCTGTTCAGCTGCGCTCTGATCGGACTGGCGTGCCTCGTTGTACTGGCGCTTTATCTGCGTTCCCAAGCCCTTCCCGTAGGCACGTTCGCCTTGTCTTCCCAGATGTACGACATGCACGGCAACCTGATCAGCTCGTTCCAGTCCGGCAAAAATCGGGAATTCGTGCCGCTTTCGGGCATACCGAAACATTTAATAGATGCGACGCTGGCAATAGAAGATAAACGGTTTTACGATCATATCGGACTCGACGTCAGGGGAATTGCGCGGGCGGTCGTTGTCAACTTTCAGCATATGGACCGCGTGCAAGGGGCCAGCACGCTGACGCAGCAGCTCGCCCGCAACCTGTATTTAACCCAGGACCGGACCTGGTCGCGGAAAATAAAAGAAGCGATGTATGCGGTGCAGCTTGAGATGCAGCTGAGCAAAGATCAGATTATGGAGATGTATCTGAACGACGCCACCTACTACGGCAATTCCGCCTATGGTGTCCAGGCCGCCGCCAAGCTGTTTTTCGGCAAAAATGTAGGGGAGCTGACGCTTGCGGAAAGCGCGATGATCGCAGGGGTGCCCAAAGGTCCCCGCTACTACTCGCCTTTCTTCGACCGGGACAATGCCAAGGAGCGGCAGGAACTGATCTTGACGGAGATGGCCAGCCAAGGCTTCATTACGTCCAAGGAAGCGGAGGAAGCCAAGCGGGAGGAGCTCGTCTACCAGCCGGCCGGCAAAAAAGCGGCAGTCGTCCAGGCGCCTTACTTCCGCGATTACGTGCGCAGGGTAGCGATCGACCGGCTCGGGATCGACGAACGGGAATTCGACGAAGGTGGCATCCGCATCTATACGACGCTGGATCTCGATATGCAGAAAACGGCGGAGGAAGCAGTGACCAGGGCGTTGCCCGATGAAGATGAACTGCAGGCGGCTCTAGTGGCAGTCGACCCTCGTACCGGTTACGTCCGGGCCATGGTCGGCGGGAAGCTGTACGGGGACAATCAGTTCAACCGTGCCGTCTCTACAAGCCGCCAGCCGGGGTCGGCCTTCAAGCCTTTCGTTTATTTAACCGCGCTTCAGCAAAAAACGGTCACGGCCGTTAGCCAGTTCAAAAGCGAGCCGACCGTATTCGAATACGACAACGGACGCCAAACGTATACGCCGAACAATTTCAACAATAAATACCCGAACGGCCTGATCGATTTGCGGGAAGCGATCGCCAAGTCGGACAACATCTACGCGGTCCATACGATTCAGCAGGTGGGAGCGGACAAAGTCATCGAGACCGCCCGCAAGCTCGGGATTACAAGCAGGCTGGAGCCGCTTCCTTCGCTCGCGCTCGGAACGTTTCCGGTAAGCCCGCTGGAGATGGCGTCCGCCTTTGCGGTTCTCGCCAATCAGGGCGTGCGGGTCGAACCGACGGTGATCACGCGAATCGAATCGGCCACAGGAAAGCTTCTATATGAGTCGAAGCCGAAAAAAGAAAAAGTGGTCGAGCCCGAATACGCCTACGTGCTGACGAATCTAATGAAGAGCGTATTCGACCCCGGAGCTACGGCGAGCCGGGTCGCCGAACAGATCAAGCGCCCCGTTGCCGGCAAAACCGGGACGACGAACACCGACGCCTGGATGGTCGGCTTTACACCGGAGCTCGCCACCGCCGTCTGGGTCGGCTACGACCGCGATCGCACGATCAGCGCCGTGGAGTCCTACAAGGCGGCGCCGATCTTCGCCGACTTTACCGAGCACGCGCTCGAGGCGGTGCCGCCGAAGCTGTTCCCGATGCCGGACAATGTTACGAGCGTCTACATCGATCCGGCTTCCGGGAAGCTGGCTACCGACAAATGCCCGAATCCCCGGATCGAAGTATTCGTCAAAGGGACGGAACCGACCGAATACTGCTCCGATCAAGGAACGGCCGTGCCGAGCGACGGCAAGGATGCGCCAAAGAAAACCGGCAGATCGTGGTGGGACGACTTGAAGCGCTGGTGGAACGACTGAATGATACAGGAGGGAGTGACGGGTGCGTCCCGGCTTCCGGATGGGAAACATAGTTGCCGGCCGGCAGTTGCAGCCGCGCCGGCTCCCCGCAGCGGCGAAGAGGGGATTTCCTCAGTGCAGCGCCCTATTTCCCGCTCCGCATCCGCCGGACACCAACACAAAAAGGCAGACGAAAATCGTCTGCCTTTTTGCTGTCCTAGTATATTGTGCAAATATACTCCAATTAGTTTAACCGAGAAGCCCAAATCTCACAACGGCTGACACACAATCGACACAAATCATTTTGGGCCGGTCGGACCGCCGTATGAAACCCTTATCCTCCCGGTCTTCTTATCGGCTTCCGATCGGCCTATGCCCCCCGGAATTAGGCAAGCCCTTGCTTGAGCGCTTCTCCCGAACGTTCCCACCACTCGGCGTTATGCTCGGCTAATACGCGCTTCAGCGCCGCCTTCTCGCCATCGCTCAACCCGTCGAGAATGATGCGCTGCTTCAGGGCGTAATCCATTTTATTTACGTGATCGGCAAGAATCTTCCACCCTCTGCGCGCTTCGGTATCGACAAGCATCTCGCATGCCGTGACTCCGGCATAAAACGGTCCTTCCTCGCTGCGCCCCACGTATACCCATACGATCCAGCACTTGCGGCCATTCGGCGTGTCGTCCTTATTCATCGAAAATTTGATCCCGCGCTCCACTTTGCTTTTCGCATGAATGGCACCCAGGTCGATGTATGCATCTTCCCCATCAATAATGATGCTGGACAGATTGGACAGGTCGAGCGCGCCGGCGCCGAATCCTTTATGTTCTTTATTGCTCACCACGTTCAGCGCGAGCTTTTTCCCTTTTTCACCTGTTTCCATGGCTATCACCTTCCATATAAGACCCCTAAGTAAGACTTCTTATCGAAGCCCTCTACAGTGCGGACCTCCAGATTATATTGCTGAAAAATCGTACCTTTCTATTTATTTTAGCTAATAATCCGGCAAATGCAAACATATACATGCTGTAGATGCTTGTCAACGGGGTGAGAATCGTTTATGATCAACCGCCTGTCCAAACGCAACACCTTATGGCTGCTCCTGATCCTGCTGATCGCCGGGACGATTACGATCGCCCAGTTCGCGGAACGCCCCGAGTCCCCCGCATCGCTGTCCGCCCTGAACGAACCGTCGGCACAAGCGCTGGAGCCGCCGGCCCCCGCCGTGAACGATACTCCGAAGCCGCTCAGCAAACGCATCGTGGAGTATCATATCTCGGTGCAGCTCGACGCGGAGCAGAAGACGCTGGCCGGCGCCCAGTCGCTTACTTGGAAAAATCCGGGGTCGAAGCCGGTCAGCGAGCTGGTCTTCCATCTGTATCCGAACGCGTTTCAATCCAAAAAGTCGACGTTTCTGCGCGAATCGGGAGGCAAACTGCGGAACGATCAGATGAAGGAAGACAGCTTCGGCCACATGAGCCTTGAATCGATTCAAACGGAAGACGGCGTCGATCTGATGCGCTCGATGCAGTTCATCCAGCCGGACGACGGCAACAAGCAGGACCAGACGCTGATGAAAATCCGCCTGCCCCAGCCGGTCAATCCGGGCGCGGAGACGACTATCAAAATTCGTTTCTCGGTCAAGCTCCCTTACGTGTTCGCCCGCATGGGGTATGTCGGCGATTTCGTCATGGCCGGCCAATGGTTTCCGAAAGTCGCCGTCTACGAGCCGAAAGGTACGCGCGGACGCGAAGAGGAAGGCTGGAACACCCATCAGTACCACGGCAACTCCGAGTTTTACTCCGACTTCGGCATGTATAACGTCCGCATCCAGGTTCCTTCGAATTATACGGTGGCGGCTACCGGGTTTCCGACCAAGCCCGCCTCGGACGACGGCACGAAGAAGACGTATCAGTTTTATGCGGACGACGTTCATGACTTCGCCTGGGCCGCTTCCCCGAACTTTATATATTACGAGGAACCGTTCTCGGCGCCAAATGTCCCGGGCGTCAAAATCAAGCTGTACCTGGATCCCGCCCACGAGGCATTAAAGGACCGGTACATCTATGCGGCCAAGCGTTCGCTCGCCAAATACAGCGAATGGTTCGGCACATACCCCTACTCCACGCTGTCGATCGTGATTCCGCCTCCGGGAGGCAACGGTGCGGGCGGTATGGAATATCCGACGCTGGTCACCGGCTGGGAAGCGTCCGGAGATACGGACAGCTTCGAGCTGGAACGGGTGATCGTCCATGAGATCGGCCATCAATATTGGTACGGCATGGTGGCGAGTAACGAATTCGAGGAAGCGTGGCTCGATGAAGGCTTTACGTCCTACGCGGAAGATCTCATCATGATGAGCGAGTACGGCGTGCAGCCGAACTTTGCCATCGAATCGAGTTATATGACCTCGCCGGAGCCGCTGAAGCTGGCTTCCTGGCAATACGGGGGACACAGCCGCTACGCAGAGAACGTTTATACGCGGGCCAAGCTCGTGCTTGCCGGAATCGAGAAGCAGATCGGCCAGAAGACGATGCTGCGGGTAATGAAAACGTATTTTGACCGCTGGAAGTTCAAACATCCGACGACAAGCGATTTTCAGGCCGTTCTCGAAAGCGTAACGAAAACGAGCTGGGCCGAATATTTCGATCAGTTCGTCTACGGCGGCGGCATGACCGATTATTCCATCGAGCAAGTGCAGACGCGGCCGTTGAAGCAGGACGGCAAAACCGTCTACGAAACCGCCGTGCTAATCAAAAAAAATGGCGGCCATTATATGGACGTGCCGGTCCGCTTCCATTTCACGGACGGGTCCGATGTGGAGAAAGTGTGGGACGGACGGGACCCTCAGGTGCTGTATACGATTACGAGCGAAGCCCCTCTCGAATGGGCGGCGATCGATCCGCAGATGACGATGATCCTCGAGCATAAGCGGATTAATAACTTCATGCAAGTGAACGTCGACGATACATGGAAAGCGCGCCTGACGATCGGAATCGTGAAATGGATCGAGATCTTGTTAAACGGGCTCGCCTGGTGAGGAGGTGACTGCCGCCTATGATGCGTTATATGAAGAACGGCTTTACGGATACGTTATCGCAATCCTTTCTCCTGCTCGTCTTGTGGCTTTATCATTTCACCTGGGGCTTCCTGCTGCTGATGCTGGTCAAATCGGTCGTCGTTCCGCTGATGCACCGGTACCCGGGCGAGCATCTGTCTGCCGCCGCCTCGCAGCTGTTCCTGGCCGAAAGTCAATTCCGGCTTGTGAAAACCGACATCAGTCATCCGTACATCTGGCTGCTGGTCGGAGTTGCGGCGGCGCGGATGCTGTTGACGCCGGTTCTGAACGCGGGCGTCTACTACTCTCTGGCGAATCCGCATCTGAATGCCGGCTACCGCTTTTTGCAGGGCATCAAGCGGCTCAGCGGTTCGTTCTTCCTCTACTACGTCTTGCAAATGGCGATAACGCTGGCTCCCGTATATTGGCTGTTCCCGGTGGTCAAGAAAGCGTTCGCCCAGCACGCCGATTACGCTTCCCTCTCGCTTGCGCTGCTGCCCTGGGCAGCGGGATATGCCGCATTCGGGTTTCTGATCCGCCTTCTCTTCATGTACGTCCAGTTCGGCCGGACGACGGAAAGCGGACTCGGATCGTCACTCGGTCTGTTCGTCCGCAAGCTGCCGGCCATCGTGCTGCTGGCCTGCCTGCTGCTCGCGTTGTCCGGGGCGTTTACGGCCGCCGCCTTATCGGCCTCCCTGATCTGGGCGGGGTTGACCGCCCTGATCGTACAGCAGCTGCTCCATATCACCGATATGGTGTTCAAGCTATGGACGATCGCTTCCCAATACCGCATCTACGCCGACTGACGGATTAAGGCTCCCGCATTTGCAAGCAAGGCGAGACTTCCACCGTTCCCCTTTTCTCCCGCAGAAAAGGGGTTTTTCTGTGCCCTCAGGATTCGAAATTTCGATTTTTCAAAAAAAATGTTGCGAAAAAGGAGGAAATCGTTGCTAAAAGGCGAATTATAATTACCCGGAAACAAAAAAATCGAACCATGCCGAATTCCCGCTTGCCGGGAAACGGGGGAACCATTCCGGGTGAATTGATCTCGCAGGAAAGTGATCATAGGGCACCTTCGACCGAACCCTCAGCTAACCTCGTAGGCACCTGGAAGGAGTCCGCTTCACTTGAAAAAGGCACTTATTATGATCACCACCGTGGTCGCACTGTTCTTCACCTCCGTTGGCAGCGCTTTCGCTGAAACGACGCTCGAGAAAACTGTGAACGAGCTGATCGGTGTGAAGTACAGAACCGCAGGAACGACCACAAAAGGCTTCGACTGCTCGGGCTTCACGATGTACGTCTTCAATCAATTCGGCGTAGATCTCGCTCATCAATCGAAAGCCCAAGCCAAAGAGGGCACCTGGGTCGACAAGATCGATCTGATTCCCGGCGACCTCGTGTTCTTTAACACCGACGGCAAAGGCATTTCCCACGTCGGCATCTACCTCGGCAACGACGAATTTATCCATTCGGCGTCCAACGAAGGGGTAGTGAAGAACAAGCTTAGCGAGAAGTATTACAAAACCCGTTATGTAACCGCGCGCCGCATCGCTGGTGACGATCTGTACAACCAGCTCATGGCGGAGGCCAAGTAATACAGGCAGCGGAACGGACAAGCCCAAGCCCTGGAGGAGCGAACCATTCGCCCTGCAGGGCTTGATTTCGTTCATCCCCGCTTCTTCCGACAGGAAGCGGCAGGGCGGCGAATCCGCACGTTTTGGGCGTATAGCCTCCGACACCGGTTTTCACCGTTTTCCCGGATTCGACCGCTTGTCGGAACGTGTACGGACTGTTCCAGCAGACCGGGTGACGGTGACGGGTTCGGCGATCGGCGGCAAGGCTCCGCCCTTCCGGCAGGAAAACGGCTGAGTCTTTGCGAATGTTTGTATCACGGATAAGCTTTGTACACTGCTTTAGGGGGACGGCCCGATGATTCTGTTTGTCCATCGCAAAGACCTGCGGGTAACCGACATGCCCGCTTTCGCGTATATCGCCCGGACCGGGCTTCCTTCCCTGCATTTGTTTATCCTTGACCCGGCCATCCTGAACGCGGAACGGGCCCGTGCGCATAGCGGACGCCGCTTCCTCGGTCTGCTCGCCCGCCTTCAGTCGTTATACCGGCATCAAGGCCAGACGCTGAATCTCGTATGCGGAACACCCGAGGAGATCGTGCCGCAGATCGCGCTTGTTCACGAAGCGACGGAGGTGGTCTTCCACCGGGACGACACTCCTTACGCCAGACACCGGGATACGAGCATCCATGAAACGCTGCACCGGCTCGGCATCCCGCTGACGACGATATCCGATCAGCCGCTGGCCGATCCGGAGGAACTTCACCGCTACGCCGGGCGGCAATCGCCGTATAAAGTGTTCACCCCGTTCTACCGCAAATGGAGCGAATTCGTGCATACGTATTTCCAACCGCCCGTGACGACCCGGCTGGCCGATTTGCGCACGCTCGTGCTGGACGAATCGATCCGGCAGCGGTATGCGCCCCCTTACTCGCTGGAGCGGTTCCGCGGGGACGTGCGCCTGGAGGCGCCCGAAGAAAGGCTGGAGCGGTTCACCGCCGAGAAGCTCCCGGATTATGCGCAGCGGAGGGATTCGTATGCAGATGATGCGACAAGCGGGCTAAGCGGTTACATCAATTCGGGCTCGATCTCGGTTCGAACCGTCTACGACAAGCTGCTCGGGGAGCCGGACTTCGAGGCGTGGAGGCGACAGCTCGCCTGGCGGGATTTTTACTTGTACCAGTCGGTATTTGACCCGCTTTTCTTCGAATATGAGCACTATTACGACTTGTCCGGGCTTGGTGACCGGCATTTCGAAGCCTGGAGAAAAGGGCGGACCGGCATTCCGATCGTCGATGCGGCGATGACGCAGCTGAACGAAACGGGCAGCATGCCGAACCGGCTAAGAATGGTCACGGCGATGTTCCTGACGAAAAACTTGCTTGCGCCGTTTACGCTCGGCGAGCAAACGTTCCGGATGATGCTGACCGATGCCGATAATGTGCTGAACCGGGGAGGCTGGCTCTGGTCCGCCTCGCTCGGTTATGACGCCGCGCCGTATTTCCGGATCATGAACCCGGTCACCCAGTCGGAGACGTGGGACCCTTCCGGCGAATATATCCGCAGATGGCTCCCCGGCCAGCGCGGCTTGTCGGACCGGGACGTGCACCGCCCGCTGCCGCATGCCGTCGTCGATCTGAAAGCTTCCCGCGCCCGGGCGATCGAAGTATACAAACGCCTTATCGCCGAGGCTCGCGCCCGTATCGGCGTTCCGGACGGACAGCCCGGCTCCGGCGATTCCGCAGACGATTAGCAGAAGAGCGACTCCTAGGATGAGTTCATCCTGCCTTTGGGCGGTCATTCCCCTTCTTTTCAAGCACTAACCTAGTTCTGAGCGGCGTCGGCGGCCACCGGCACAGAGCCGAGCGGAATCTCGTCAGCCGGAAAGGTTTCCGCTGCTCACAAGCCCGGCCTGGCGATCGTCCCGCCGGCAAACGTCCGGGCGAATCGTTCCGCCGCAGGCGGCAGCGGGTCCCCTGCTCTCCGGTACAGCCCGATCGGATTATCGAGCCGGATGTGCGGGACTCTCACCCTCGCAATCTCCTTTCGCCCGATGCCATCCCGCACCTCCAGAGCGGATGCGATCGCCGCACCGTAGCCGGCCGCCACCGCCTTGACCGTCTCTCCCGGTCCGCTGCACTGCAGCCCGATGCGGGGCGCGGGCACTCCGTTCACCCGGCACAGGGCGGAGAGCCATTCCCGGCCGGAGCTCCCTTCCTCCCGCACGACAAACGGCTCGGCGAGCACCCGACCGAGCTCCGCCTCACGGTCTGCGAGCGGATGATCAGCCGGCACGATAAACCACAGTTCGTCTTCCATGAGCGGCTCCCGCACGAGTCCTTCCGGCAGGTCGCGGCCGCCTCCCACGACGGCGAGATCCGCTTCGTACCGCAGCAGCCGTTGGAAAGCGGTGCGGGAATTCACCGTCGTCAGCACAATATCCACGTCGGGATGGTCCCGCTTGAACGGCGCAATCCATCCCGGCAGCAGCAGGTTAGCCGGCAGATACGTTGCCGCGATGCGGACGGAGCCGGTATTCCCGTCGCGAAGCCGCTGTGCTTCCCTCTCGATCTCGCGTTCCAGCGCAAATAACCGCGCCGCCTGCTCCGCCAGCCTCTCGCCCGGCTCCGTCAGAACGACTCCCCGGCCTCTGGCGCGGAACAGCGTAAGCCCCAGCTCCCGCTCCAGATTGCGCAGCTGTGCCGTTACGGCAGGCTGACTAATATGCAGACGCTCCGACGCCTTTGTCACCCCGCCGCTTTCGACCACCTCATGGAACAGACGAAAGGCATGTAAATTCACGTTCCCGTCCCCATTCATAAATTTATTTTATGAAAATTATAAATATATATATTAGTTTTATGCTTCAGATTCTTTTATTCTAAAACTGCGGCGCTGCAAAAACAAGAACAAAGGAGGAAAGAGGAGCGGCCGGTGCGGCTTTTCCGGTCGTTTTTCGTCCCCGATGAAATTTAGTTGTTTCGAATGTTCCAGAGAGTATCCCGTCGCTCGTTCCGTAATGTACCGATGCGAATGCGGCGGACTGCTGGATACGGTCCACGATTGGCGTCATACGGATGCCGAACAGCTTAGGCGCTTGTTCGATATGCGCCGGGCGGATCGTCACACGCCGCTCTCCGGGGGCGTATGGCGGTACAAGGAGCTCATCCATCCTTCGCTCCCCATCGAGCACATCGTCACCAAATACGAAGGCAATACCGGACTATACGAGCATGAGCTGCTCCGCCGTTATACCGGCGTACGCCGTCTGTGGCTGAAGGCGCAATCGGAAAACCCGAGCGGGTCGTTCAAAGACAACGGAATGACGGCAGCCGTTTCTCACGGGCTCTGGCTTGGCTGCGAGCGGTTCGCCTGCACGTCCACCGGCAATACGTCCTCCTCGATGGCGATGTACGCTGCGCTGGCAGGCAAGGAAGCCGTCGTATTTCTTCCCGCAGCCGCCGTATCGCCCAACAAATCGCTGCAGACCGAAGCGTACGGCGCCCGGCTGATTCGGACGGAAGGCGGCTACGACGAAGGAATCCGGTTTCTGGAGCAGTACGCCGGACAGCTCGGGTTGTATGTGTGCAATTCGATCAACCCGCTTCGAATCGAAGGACAAAAAAGCATCGTATTCGAGCTCGCTCACGATTTGCGGTGGAAGCTGCCCGACTGGATCGTCCTGCCGGGCGGCGCACTCAGCAACGCATCGGCGCTCGGCAAAGGACTGGAGGAGCTGCACCGGATCGGCTTGATCGAGTCTCTGCCCCGCATAGCGGTTATTCAGGCGCAAGGGGCGTCCCCGTTCCACGCAATGCTCCGCTCAGGACGCCGGCAGCTGCATCCGGTCCTCTCCCCCGATACGGTGGCCTCGGCGCTGAATATCGGAAATCCGCCGAACTGGCCGAAGGCGCTGCGGTATGCGATTGAACGGACCGGCGGCGTTACGGCCTCGGTCGCCGACGAGGACATCCTGGCGGCCAAATCGGTTGTCGATCGCAGCGGAATCGGCTGCGAACCGGCATCCGCCGCAGCGGTCGCAGGTCTGCGGCAGCTAGTGACGGACGGTACGATCGGCCCGGACGAAACCGCCGCCTGCATCCTGACCGGCCATCTGCTGAAAGATACGGAGGCGATCGTCAAAAGCCTGTCGGCCGGCATTCCAGCCGGGATGTATCCGACGTCAGCCGCTTCTGCCGTAAAGCTGGACGTTGACCGTGTAGCGAGAGCGTTACAGGCCTGAAAACGCAGCGTCCCCCTGCTGCCCGGGAATCCGGGCGTCAGAGGGACGCTTGCTTCTTTATGCTGTTCTACTATGCGGATTAGGACTTGATCATATCATGATCGACGTACCGCTCTCCGTTGATTTCGCTGAGGATGTTAATCGCAACCTTCGCACCGTCTCCGGACGTAATGATCGTATGTACGCTCACACCCGCGCACGTACCTGCCGCCCAGATGCCCGGGATGCTCGTCTTGCCGGCGCTGTCGGCTTTGATAATCGTCTTGATCCGCGGCTCGGTGCCCGGAACGGTCTCGAGTCCGATCGCTTCCGCCAGATCGGCGAAAAGTCCGGTCGCCAAAATAACGTATTTCGCTTCGTAGGAACTTTGCTCGGTTTGCAAAGAGAAACCGCCTTCTCCGCGCTCGATTCCGCTCACTTTCCCCTGGACGATTTCCGCGCCGAATTTGACGGCCTGCTTTTTGCCTACTTCAATCAAGTCCGGACCCGATATTTGATCCACACCGTAATGATTTTCTACCCATGCCCGTTTCGTAATGCTCTGGTCGTTGTCGATGACAAGTACTTTCTTCCCCGCTTTCGCCGCAAAAAGGGCCGCGCTGGCGCCGGCAGGTCCCGCTCCTACAATCGCGATATCGAACATAAACTTGTCCTCCTTTTAAACATTGAAATGTATTTCTATACATTAGTATACAAAGTAGCACGTATAAAGCAAATGGAGAAACCGGCATTTCATTTCAGTTCCCTCTTTATATTATCTCCAAGCCGCTTTCTATAACCGGAGCACGCTAAAATCCGGGTCGCTCAACCGGCACCGGACGAAGGTTACTCCCTCGCCCGGAACTACGCGCGAAACTCTCCTGAACGCCGGCAGCCACCCCATCGCAGGCGAACTGCCGTCGATCACCGTGTTGCTCCACCATTCAGGCTGACAGACCGCTTCCGGAGGGAGCGGGACACCGAGGATTCCCTCCATCTGATCGAACGTCAGCTTAACGGATGCGGTTGTCTGAACGTGCAAATAGTTTTCCAGTCGTTTGAAGGGTCTCATCTCTCATCACCTGTATCTACTGTATCGCAACCATCTCAACAATCCCTGAACAACTGCCGGCTGCGAGGCTGGCGTACGGATTCTGACATTTGTCACCCGATCTTCATGACAATCCTTACTGACTGCCGACGTCCTGCGGCAGGTACAATGAATGTATCGAAGCGAAACGTTGATAGAAAAGGATGATTCCCGTGAAATATGCGATTGAAAGCAAGCAGCTCGTCAAACAATTCGGCGCTTTCCGCGCTGTCGACGGCATGGACCTCCGGCTGGAGAGCGGAAAAATATCCGCCCTGCTCGGACCGAACGGCGCAGGCAAAACGACCGCCATCTCGATGATGCTCGGCATGCTAAAACCTACCTCCGGCGAGATTCGCGTCCTGGGCCAGCTAGCCGGCAGTCCCGAGCTGCGCGAGCGGGTCGGAGCTATGATGCAGGACGCTAGAGCCGCCGACGGCCTGACCGTTCGCGAGGTGCTGCAGCTGCTGCGTAGCTACTACCGCAATCCGCTCCCGCTCGACCGTCTGCTGGACGTATCGGGCCTTCACGGGGAAGCGAAGAAACGCGCCTCCTCGCTCTCCGGCGGACAACGCCGCCGCCTTGCCTTCGCGCAAAGCCTGGCAGGCAATCCGCAGCTGCTCCTGCTCGACGAACCGACCGTCGGTATGGACGTCGAAGCCCGAATCCGCTTCTGGGAGACGATCCGGGAGCTGGCGGATCAGGGCACCACGGTACTGCTGACGACGCATCACCTGGAAGAGGCGGACAATGTCGCCGACCATATCGCCGTGCTGGCGGCCGGGCGGATTATCGCAGAAGGCACGCCGGGCGAACTGAAGGCGAAAGCGAGTCTGCGGACCGTCTCCTTCCGGGCCGCATCGATGCCGCACGAGCATGAACTGCTGCAACTTCCGGGCGTCGAGAAAGTGGACAGCCGCGGCAGCCGCATCCGGCTTTATGTACGGAACGCCGATCTCGTCTTGCCGGAGCTGCTGCGAACCGGTTGGGGTGTCTCCGATATCGAAGTGCAATCGGCCAGTCTGGAGGACGCCTTCCGGTCGATCACAGAGAAGCCCCCGGCTCAAAAACAGGCTCACAACTGAACCTGAAACAACTGCCTCTTTACCCGCAATTGTCTAATAGTGCGAGTTCAAAAAGTCCGGTTTTCAGCACCGAGAAGATGGGATGAAGCTAGGAAATGCGGAGCGTAGTGGGAGCTTTTGTGAGCACCGGAAGTTCCGGCTGAATTCCATATTCGATGTCGAGCAGGCTTCTGATCGGCTTCGTGATCAAAAGAGGGCTTTTTGAACTACCTCTAATAACCCGATTACGCTTTTATATAAGGAGGATTTTCCCTATGCTTGCCGCCCAAACGAAAGCCGAAACTTTGCGCATCGTGCGCAGCCCGTTTTTCCTGTTATTCTCGATTGCCATGCCGATGGTATTTTATTTCCTCTTCTCGGCCATTAACGGCGTTCAGACCGAAATCGCCTCGACCACCTGGGGCGCCTATCTGCTCATGTCGATGACCGCCTTCAGTCTGGTCGGCACGTCCGTCGGACAATTCGGCATCCGCCTCGCTTACGAGCGCCGCGACGGGTGGATGGCGCTGCTCCGCCTTACCCCGCTTCCTCCCGGCGTCTGGCTCGGCGGCAAGCTGGGAGCGCATATGGCGATTCACCTGCTTATAATTGCTCTGTTGTTCCCGACCGCCGGTCTCGTCTACGGGATCGACCTGACCGCCGGGCAGTGGATCGCCTGCGGCTTATGGCTGTGGATCGGCAGCCTGCCGTTCCTGGCCATCGGGTCCTTGATGGGCTCGCTGAAAAACGCCGACGCCGCCACCGCGATCGCCAACATCCTTCACATGGGGCTGGCTATTCTGGGCGGACTGTGGATGCCGCTGCAGGCGATGCCCGACTGGATTCAGAAAATCGGCGTATGGACACCAACCCACCGGTATGCGCACGGCGCCTGGAATATACTCGCCGGCAAAGCGCCGGACATGATCGACATCGGAATCTTGTCCGCATGCTTCCTTCTCTTTATGGTACTATCAGGATATCTTATGAACAGACGGGAAGCGATCTAACGATGATTCGAGCGGCCAAGAAACTGTTCCCCGCATCCGAGGGTTGGTTTCCGCTTCTGCTGCTGGTGAACTTGCTGATTCCTTTGTACTTCGTCCTGCAGGAGCCCCGGGTCAAGCTGACTCTGGGTCTGCTGCTGCTCGGCGCGTTCGTCGTCTTATACCGGCAGCTGTACTGGACGGCTTCCGCTGCGCCGGCGATGCTGATCGCCCAAACGGCGATTACGCTGACGTTGTCTGCCGCTTATCACCCGATGTTCGCCTACATCGGGTTCCTGTTCGCTTATCCGCTCAGCGAGCAGAAGACGCGGGTCATCGTCACGATCTCCGTCTCTTTTCTGGCAGGGATGACGGCGATCCTCGTCATGCAGTACCAGATGCTCGGGCAAACGCTGCTCGCCGCAATCCTCCCGCCGCTGTTCGGCGTCTGCGTCATGCCGTTCCTCATCCGGGTGTCCGCCCAATACAAGCAGATGGCGAACCGGCTTCAGGCAGCTACCGCCCAAATCGAGAGAATGGCCCAGCAGGAGGAGCGGCAGCGGATCGCCCGGGAACTGCACGATACGCTCGGACATACGCTCACCTTGATCAGCCTGAAAAGCGAAGTGACGGAGAAGCTCGTGCACCGTGCCCCGGACAAGGCGGCCGAGGAAGCGCGCGACATTCGCATGACCGCCCGGGCCGCTCTGAAGCAGATGCGGGATCTCGTCACCGAGATGAAAGCGGTGCGCCTGGGGGACGAGTTCGCTCATGCGCTGGAATTGTGCGAAGCGGCCGGAATCGTGCTGACTCTGCCGGAACATGCGGCGGAATCCGATGCGGAACTGCCGCTCACGGCGTTGCAGCAATCCATCTTGGCGACTTGCTTCCGAGAAGCGTTAACGAACGTGGTCCGCCACAGCCGGGCCGCCCGGTGTGACGTATGTATCGATATTGAGGACGGCTTGGTCCGGCTTCTCGTATCCGATAACGGTACCGGAATCGGCAAACCTAACGCCATTTCTGCAGGCAGCAACGGTCTGGCCGGGATGAGGGAACGGTTGGCGCTGGTCGACGGCAGCGTGGAGCTGTCGCCGGGACCGGCGTCAGGCACGATCGTCACTTTAACGGTGCCGCGTGTCATCCGAAACAGTTGAAGGGAGAGAATACCTGCGTGATACAAGTCGTACTTGGAGAGGATCAGCGGCTGTTGCGCGGCGCTATGGCCACGCTCTTGTCGCTGGAGGACGATATCGAAGTAGTCGGCCAGGCGGAGAACGGCGAAGACGCCTTGCAGCTCATCCGTTCCGCCCGTCCCGACGTCGCGGTGCTCGATATCGAGATGCCCTTGAAAACCGGCCTCGATGTGGCCGAGGCACTGCGCCAGGACGGCTCTCCTTGCAAAATATTGATTGTCACGACGTTCGCGCGGCCCGGCTATTTTCAGCGGGCGGTAGCCGCCGGAGTCGCCGGCTACTTGCTGAAGGACAGCTCCAGCGACGAGATGTCGGACGCCATCCGCCGCGTATATGCAGGCAAACGGGTCATCAGCCCGGAGCTGTCCCTCGCCATGTGGGAGGCTCCAAGTCCGCTGTCTCCCCGCGAGCGCGACGTATTGCGCCTCGCAGCGGAAGGGCTGACGCTGCAAGACATCGGGGCCAGGCTGTTTCTGTCGCACGGAACGGTCCGCAACTATATGTCGGAAGCGATCGGCAAGCTCGGAGCGTCGACGCGGATCGAAGCGATCCGCACCGCCCGGGACAAAGGCTGGCTGGAGTAATCCGGGGCGGAACGGACACGTCATCTCGCGTCTTGGGCAGTTGGACGCGATGCCGCCGGCAAGGCTGTCGGCATTTTTTTCTATGCAGCTGCAACATTTCAACAAGAGGCGGCGTCTGGAAGGAAGAGGACAACCTAATACATAGTCGGACCTAATCGATTCTGACTAGTACCGTCCGACCACATCAGAGGAGGCAGCACATAATGAAAAAAATGATGAAAGCCGTCACGATCGCCACGCTGGCCGTCGGAATGATCGGTACGTCCGCATTCGCCGCTACAGCCGATTGGACTGAAGTTAAAGGTATTTTCAATTCGAAAATCAAGGTCGTCATCGAAGGCAAAGGCCCTTCTGACATAACGCCGCTTATCGTGGACGGCACCGCATATTTGCCGGTAAGAGAAATGGGCAACACGTTCGGCCTGAACGTAACCTGGAACGAGCAGGAATCCCGGATCGACATCCAGCAGATGAAACCTCCGGTAGACGTTCAATCGCTTGACGGAATCGTGCTTGACGTTCAGGAAGGCAAGGACGGGGTCCGTTACGTAGACGTTCTCAATCAAGGGGCAGACGCGGTGAATGCGATCGTTCGCCTGGTCGTTCCCGCCGATTTCAAGGTGACGGACAACAAGTCCGAAACCCATGACGCTTCGGTGTTGAAAGCCGGTATGAAGATCGAAGCGACCCACAGCCTTGCGATGACGAAGAGCATTCCGCCGCAAGCCAAAGCGGAGTCGATCAAAATCGTCCATGAGCTCGGAATGACCGAAGGCACGATTCAATCGGTCCAATCGACCGACCACGGGCTCACGATCAAGGTTAGCGACAAAGCCGACGATCCGACGGCCGGAGTCGTGCTTCACGTGAGCAAGGATACCAAGCTGATGTCCGGGGTTATCGGCGGAGAAGCCGTCGCCCAGGATCAATTGAAGCAAGGCATGAAGGTGAAAGCTTACTACGGCCCTGTCATGACGATGAGCTTGCCGCCGCAAAGCGCCGCTCAAGCGATCTTCGTGCTGGACTCGAACGATAACGAAGCGAAGTAACTACGCCTGACAGGGGAATGTCCCCACTTTCTAACAAAAAGACCTCAAATTCCACGGACATGTGGAGGTTGAGGTCTTTTTCTCGGGCTCTGTGAACACAACAGAAGTCTTTTGCACCTCCTATTTTCGGCATGTTGGGTTCTAAGAGGGACGAATAGAGGGGAGTTGCCCCCCTTCTTTTAGCCAACCCGCCCCGTCTGCACCCTTTTCACCGATTATTGCAGCCTCAGACCGCTCTTATTTCACCGTCCAGGCCGGTTTTCGCAAAAATAAAGGGTACAAACGAGGCTGTCGATTCAATGTGGACAACCAAGTGGGAAGGGAAAAGATTACCTTCTGGCGAGTTTTGTCTGGAATCCCCTACCTTACAATCCTTATTCAATCAAGGGATTCCGGACAACCTGTTTGAGCAGAAGAAGTTGGAACGGCCTGCTATCACTTCTACACATTGAATCGACAGCCTCACAAACCGCTTCTATTTGATTCCTTCCCCGCTTGAAGCAGGCAGCTGCCGAGGCTGCAGGCATGTCCGAAAGTCTCGCCTTTTCCGTGTATCGGGAATGGCGCCCCCCGTTAAAATTTCACGCGCCGAGCCACAATAAGGTATAGCCGTCCGCTGGTGCCGACACCAGTTTCAGCCATTTACATCCTATCTTGTACCGCTTATACTTTCTGAGTTGAATCCATTACACACAGGATAGAGGGAATCATGAACAGGAACTTGTCAACCAGAATCAGAATCTCACTCCTCATCTTCGTGCTCCTTCTGCTGTCGCTGGGACCGGCCGCCTCGCTGCCGTTAGGGCACACGGCCGTCACTTATGCAGCGAACGAACCGGCAAAACCGGCCAAAAAGCTCGTGATGGGGACGTCGCCCGATTATCCCCCCTACGAAAGTGTAGACGCCAAGGGCGGCGGCGAAATAGTCGGTATGGATATCGATATCGCCAAATACATTACCGGCCGGCTCGGTTACGAGCTGGAGATCGCCAGCATGGACTTCAGCGGGCTGATCGCCGCTCTTCAGACCAAACGCGTCGATTTCGCCATGTCCGGCATGTCGGTAACCGAAGAGCGCAAACAAAGCGTCACGTTCTCCGACAGCTACTATACGGCGCGCAATACGATCGTATCGCACAAGGACCAGGCGTACGAAAGCGTTGAGCAGCTCTCGGGCAAACTGATCGGGACCCAGCTCGGCTCGGTTCAGGATCAATATGCTCAAACCATTCCGGGAATCCAGCTGAAAAAGCTCAATAAAATCGCCGATTTGATTCAGGAACTGAACTCCCGCCGCATGGACGCCGCCATCGTCGAAGACGCGGTAGCTATCGAGATGGTCCGGGCGAATCCGAATCTCGTGCTGAACTTCCTCCCGGTATCGGAGCAGGATAACGGCTATGCGATCGCATTCCCCAAGCAGTCGGAGCTGGTCGACGACTTTAACCGGATCTTGCGGGAGATGAAAGAAAGCGGACAGCTGCAGCAGCTGACCGACAAATGGTTCGAAGAAAAGGAAACCTCCGCCGGTAAAGGCGCCGAGGGCAAGCTGATCGATTTCAGCGTCCTTGAGGGGTATGTCCCTTATATTCTTAAAGGCGTGTATGTGACGCTGCTGTTCACACTCGTCTCCGCGTTACTCGGATTGTTGTGGGGAACGATTCTTTCCCTGTTCAAAATATCGGGCATCCGCCCGCTGCAATGGTTCGCCACCGCGTATACGTCGGTATTTCGCGGAACGCCCTTGCTCGTACAGCTGACGATCATCTATTACGCGACCCCGCAGCTGTTCAACTTCGACATCCCGGCGCTGCTTGCGGCCGGACTCGCGTTCGGGCTCAACTCTGCGGCTTACTTGTCGGAGACGATTCGCGGCGGCATTATGGCCGTGGATAAAGGCCAGCGCGAAGCGGCGATCGCCCTCGGCATCCCGTACCGCAAAATGATGGTGCGCATCATCTTCCCGCAGGCGCTGCGACACATCCTGCCGGCGCTCGTGAACGAATTCGTTGCCCTGCTCAAGGAGTCGTCGCTCGTATCCGTCATCGGGGTCGCCGAACTGATGCGCCGCGCCGACGTCGTTCGGGCCAGCACCTTCCGCGCCTTCGAAGCGCTGTTGCTCGTAGCCGTCATTTATTATGTGCTCGTGCTCGTCCTTACGTCTTTGGCGCGCATGCTGGAAAGGAGACTTCGCCGCAGTGATTAACGTAACCGATCTAACGAAAACGTTCGGCAAAAACCAGGTGTTGAAGGGGATCTCCACTCATGTGGACAAAGGCGAAGTCGTCGCCTTGATCGGGCCGTCCGGCTCCGGCAAATCGACCTTCCTGCGCTGTCTGAACCTGCTCGAGATTCCAACCTCGGGAACGATTACGATCGACGGGGCTGAGCTGACCAAGCCGAAAACCGATATCGCCCGGATCCGCCAGCGGATCGGCATGGTATTTCAGCACTTTCATCTGTTCCCGCATATGACCGTGCTCGATAATATTACGTTCGCCCCGATCGAAGTAAAAGGAATGTCTGCGGAAGCGGCCCGGACCAAGGCGCATGAGCTGCTCGCGCGCGTCGGTCTGGCGGATAAAGCGGACAGCTACCCTTCCCGGCTGTCGGGCGGACAAAAGCAGCGCGTAGCGATTGCACGCAGTCTGGCGATGGAACCCGACATCATGCTGTTCGACGAGCCGACCTCGGCGCTTGACCCGGAGATGGTCAAGGAAGTGCTGAACGTCATTCGCGGCCTGGCCGACAGCGGCATGACGATGCTGATCGTCACCCATGAGATGAAGTTCGCGCGCGAAGCGGCCGATACGATATACTTCCTCGATAACGGGAAGCTGATCGAGCGCGCGGCGCCGCAGCAGTTTTTTACCACCCCCCAAAGCGAACGGGCCGCCCGCTTTCTGGAACAGGTTTTGTAGCCGGAAGGAACGGGCTCAGGTCATTCTGTCTGGAAAAGGCTGCGCGATGCGCAGTCTTTTTTGCCATATTTCGCAAATCCGGCAGAGAGTCAAATATGCTATACTTCCAGAAGAAACGTTCCGCTTACGGCTGGAGCCGGAAACGGCGGCAATTTCACAGCACCACCCGTAGAATCGGAAGCTAAGCAAGGGGAGAAACGACGATGAAGCTGGTATCCTGGAACGTCAACGGATTAAGAGCCTGCGTGAACAAGGGCTTTCTCGATTATTTCAAAGAAACGGACGCAGACCTGTTCTGCCTTCAGGAAACGAAGCTGCAGGAAGGGCAGATCAGCCTGGAGCTGGGCGAAGAGTACGAGCAATATTGGAATTATGCGGTCAAAAAGGGGTATTCCGGCACTGCCGTATTCACGAAAATAAAACCGATATCAGTCCGGTATGGGTTGGAAGAAGACCTGGAGCCCGAAGGCCGGATTATCACGCTCGAATTCCCTGCCTTCTATCTAGTGAACGTGTATACGCCCAACGCCAGACGCGATCTGTCGAGGCTGGAGCTGCGGATGGAGTGGGAGGACCGCTTCCTCGCTTATTTGCAGCAGCTCGACGAGCGCAAGCCCGTTATCGTATGCGGCGACCTGAATGTCGCTCACCAGGAGATCGACCTGAAAAATGCGAAGGCCAACCGGGGCAATTCCGGATTTACCGAGGAAGAACGGGGCAAGATGACCCGGCTGCTCGAAGCCGGATTCATCGATTCGTTCCGGGACTTGTATCCCGACCGGACGGACGCCTACAGCTGGTGGTCGAACATGCCCCGGGTCCGGGAGCGGAATGTCGGCTGGCGGATCGATTATTTCCTTCTCTCCTCCCGGCTGAAACCGGCGCTGCTGGACTCGCAGATCGACGCCCACGTGCTGGGAAGCGATCATTGTCCCGTAGTGCTGCAGATGGCGGACGAGCTAACAGGCTAATCGGGTACTGGCGCCGGTACCGGGTCAGACATCCATCAGCTGCATCGCCCCTCGTCATATGCCCGGCGTGTTGTCATCACCCCATAACCGGCCTATCTTCAACTTATCCGACACTAAGAACAATTTTCCCGCGGCCGTGCCGGGTCTCGATGGCCCGGTGTGCCTCGTCCGCCCGCTCCAACGGAAACACCTGCCGGATAGGGATTTGAAGCTTTCCCTTGGAATGAAGATTCACCAGCTCCGCAAGGCGGGCTGCCGATCGTATGGTCCGACATTATGCGCTGAATAAGGGCGTTATGGGAGGCGCCACCTGGCTCAGCAAGCAAAGAGGGCGGCTACAAGTTGTCCGCCGACAATCCGCCACCGCTCATAACCTGCACCCTAAGCGCCGCATGAGATTCCGTCAGCCTTTATTTAAGACCATATTGCGATTTGGACTTTAATTCGTCTCCCAGAAAGACGAAGCTCGCGCTGCCGGAACCTCCCTTTCCCTCGTACGTAACGCCCATGGCGTACATCTTGCTACCTTTTTCACCGCTCTCCGATACGATCTCGCCTTCGCCCCCTACGATTTGAACGACTTCCTTGTACTTCATTCCGTTGTTGATTTTGTCATATTGTTCTTTTGTAATCGTACTTTTTTTGGAGGATTCCGACTTCTGTTCCGTTGAAGGGGCCGTCGCGACGCCCGCCGGCTTAATCTGATTGCCGTCCTTCGAGCCGCAGGCCGCCGCCGCTATCAGGATACCGATAACGATTGCTATACGAAAAATTTTCATAGTGCCTCCCGAATGATATCAATTGTTATTCACAAAATTGTACTCACTCATCCGATCTTTTTTTAGGTGCGAGATGACTATTTAGGACCTACGACTGAACAATTTCAGTACGACTCGCTCCTTTACGCCGCTTCCGTTGACTGCGGCTCCTTAACGATATGAAACCCTTTGACGATTAGCCAAAGAGGCATCACGATCTCGAATAAGGCTCCCGGAATGTATAGAATCATGCCGCTATGGCCCATAAGCTCCAGGATCGCACTGGCCGACAACGAGACATATCCAATAAAGCCGAGAACCGAGATGAATCTGGGAATAAGGCTGGACCGGTACAACAAATGGCAAAACAAAAGGCTGTACAGTCCCAACGAAATCATAGCCAGCTGAAAAGCAATGAAACTTCCTTCTTCCGCTATCGCTCCCAGGGTATGAAAGTAAGAATTAGCCGGAGCTCCTGCCGCGATAAATTCTTGGCTTAATCGCACGAGCAGCAGCGGACCGATTGCGCCGACAACCAGAAGTACGGCCTCTATGACCCGGAAACCGACGTAACCTACTGCGATTTTTTCGCTATACCGCTTTAGAACCGGGAACAATACGACCGCGATTCCGACAACAGCGGCCGAATTCATAAACTCCAGCAATACCCCCGTAAGGATTTGGTTTTTGTGACTGTAGGCATTCGTGAGGTAATCCGGAGAACCTAAAATCGATTCGATCCTTGCATTTCCTAATAAATAGGCAGCTGTTGCAAATAAAAACAGGATGCCTGCAAGGACTGCCGCTTTTCTATCCGTGTTCATTTCTCCCCTTCCCTCCTCTGCGTTTGCGGGCTGGGCTGCGTGTAGCTTTGCCCGGCAATTGCGCTGTTCACCGTGCATTATAGTCGAATCCGATTCCGGCCTTACAGATACTAAAGTACGGTTTCAAAAACAAATCCCCGTAAATTTCATTCCATCGCGGCGGAGAGATGCATCATCGGATCGGGAGATTACGGCAAGCCCAATCCGGAGCTTATCGCCAGCTTAAACCCGGATCTGATCATTACGGGCAACAAGGACAGCTACAACGTTCTCAGCAAAATCGCGCCGACGATCGGGTGCCCTACGGGGATTTGAAGAACGCCAACGAGGAATTGATCTTCTTCGGCAAGGTGCAGGGCAAGGAGCGGGAAGCGGAGGAATGGCTGGCGGCATACGATCGCCGGATTGCGGAGGCTAAAGCCAAGGTGGACGCCGCGATCCCGGCCGGCGCCTCATACTCCATCATCGAAATCACGGACAAATCGATGTGGGTGTACGGCGATAACTTCGGCCGCGGCGGACAAGCCGTCTACAGCGCGCTCGGCCGCATACCGCCTGCGGCGATCGCCGAAGATCTCATGAAGAAGCAGTGGGCGGAAATCTCCGCCGAGGTGCTGGCGCAATATGCCGGGGACTACCTCGTGGTGACCTCCAATAACCGGACCGTCGACGATTTCCGCAAAGATCCGATCTGGAGCAGCCTGCCGGCGGTCAAGCATAACCGTTTGTACGTATGGCCGGAGGAGCGTTCCTGGTATTACGATCCGATCGCAGTGCTCGCGCAGACGGAGGAATTGACCAAGTGGCTGACGGCCCGTAAGTAAAGGGTATGTCGAGGACAGCGCTGGTCCGCCTGCGCGGCAGGTTCGGCAGATGTTCAGCCCTCCGCTTTCATCAGAAAGCGGGGGGCACCTTTTTTTGCGGGACGGGTCGTACGCAGCTTCTTGGGCGGCTGGTCTTCCATCCGCCGCAGCCGGATGGTCCGGCTCACCGTCCGCCGCGCCACCTTCGGGGCTCTTTAGCTTCGCTGGTTATCCTTCCCGGATCCTTCTAACGTTCCGATTCATCAGATGCCGGACGACCTGCTTGTACATCACTTTCCGGATTGCGCCTAAGTTTTGTGGATAGCGGGCAAAAAAAGCATCCGGGCTGTCATATACGCCTAAGTCGCGCACAATCCCCTCTTTTTGCACATACGTATCGTTACCGTCCCAATAGATGGGCGGGTTTTGGAAGTCGTTCGTGGCCACGCCGTAACCGCAAAATGAACCTTCGCACTCGCTGAATGTTTGCTGCAGCTTGGTTAAGTAAGGAAGGTCCAAAATAAATCCTTCCATATTCAGCCACCTTCCCTCGGCGTACACCTCCACCCAGCTGTGGATGATTTCATCGGGCGACAGCCGGTAATACCAGCCTTTCATCGCACCCTTTTGCAGCTTTTTATCGATCGTAAATCCGTGCATCCGGCAAGGCACCCCCACGGCTCGCAGCAAAGCCATGAACAGCACCCCCTTCGTATTGCATTGGCCGTAGCCGTCCTGCAGCACCTCGGATGCCGGTATATCATCCGCCCGGTTATAACCGAACAGAACCGTATCGCGGACGTAGTTGTACATGTCGAGTATTTGTTGCTGTGGCTCCAAGCGATCCCACTGCTTCGCCCGGATCAACTGCCGAATGCGGGGATGCGAGTAGTTAAGCAAAGCCGTTTCCAAGGTATACGTTCTCATAAGGAGCACCTCCTGCCCCCACTATACCGTCTCGTGTGTATAAGAAACTTTCAAAAAGACGCTGTCTTTGCGAATATCTCTGGGCGTCATCCCGAGCATCCGTTTGCTTGCGGCGGCAAAATGCGAGGGGCTGTCAAATCCCGCGTTCAGTGCGGCTTCTGTAATCGGCATCCCGTTCAAAATCAGATAAATCGCTCTCTGAAGCTTGTTTAACAGGATATAGCCGCTTAACGGAATTCCGGTATGTTCTTTGAACAGATGAGATAATCGGCTGCCGGACAAACCCAGCTTCCCGGCAAAATAACGGACGGAGTAGCCGTCGCTCTCCCCTTCTTTTAATCTACCGATCAAATCCAGAACGCGCGGATCGGCCATAGCCGGCTGAACATAACGGACACCCAGCAGCTCCAAGAACTGCGTCAGGAAACGGCTATAGCCGGTGCTGTCCGCTACGGTATGACTGAAGCTGCGCACATATTCGGCAGCCGCAGCCGCCTTCTCATCCGGAAATACGCCGTATCCGCGATCGCCGATCTGTTTCTTGAAGCCCGCCGCCAATGTGGAGGTGCTGTCCATTAACAACAGCAGCAGCGGCTGGCCTTGCCCGTCCAGGCGGTGGCTCACATTCGAATCCAGAACGATACCGCTGCCGGTGTGTAGCGTTCCTTCCACTTCCATCTCAAACGTATCCTGCAAGGAGATCGTCGCTTGCAAAAACGAATGTTTGTGAATATCGGCATCGATGGTGTCGGTCAGTACCAATAGATGGTGATCGGCACCGTATACGTTCATCATGCTTTGCCTCCCCTTATGCCATTGTACTTTCATTTCAGCTTGCCATTCGCTTGTCCTGATCCGGCCTCTTCTTGAACCGTCAACGTTCCCCGTGCCTATCTATCATGAAAGATTGTACACGCGCGCCGACGGCCTGTACAGATTCGATTCGCCCATCAACTCCCATCTTCGGAGCGGGCCGCGGCCGTCTTCCGGCTTTATTCTGTCAGGCTGTCAGCATGGAATGGAAAAGCCTTCATCATTTTGGGCTTCGGAGAGGAAAATGCAAATATTTGTCGAAACACAACTTAGGATGGAAGTTTTCCAATAAAGCTTTTCTTCCCAACGTATCGCACTTATAGCGGTTTTAGGGCCCGATTGTATCGAAATTTAGCAGATTAATGCGGAGGGGTCGTATTGACACGGAACTATATGAACTACCCTTTGCTGGAAAATTTGACTCCGGAAGAATTGCAGCAGATGAGCCCGGATATGCAAGAGGTTCATTACAAGGCCGGGGAACTGATCGTGAGACAGGGCGAGACCAGCCAGCGGGTGTATATCATCGTATCCGGCCAAGTCCGGGTTTATATGGAACAAGAAACGAAAGTAGAACTGGCGGAGCTTTCGAAAGGGCAATTTTTCGGCGAGATGTCCTGCCTGACCGGAGACCCCGTCAGCGCAAACGTGGAAGCGATCGGGCAGGTCCATACGGTAACCATGTCCCGGACGGGGCTGATGGTGCTCATGGACAAAAGCAGCGACTTCCGCGGCCGGATTATCGAGGCCATGATCCAGAGAATTCAAAACTCCAACAGCCGGGTGCTCGAGGAGCATACGAAAAGTCTCATCATAATGAAGCAGCGCGAAATAGAGGAGCAGGATCGGTTCGGGGAACTGATCGGGCAAAGCGCCGCCATGCGGACGTTGCTCGGCCGGATCGAGCAGCTTGCCGCCGAAGAAGGCCATGTCGCCATTGTAGGCGAGTCCGGAACCGGCAAGAGGAGCGTGGCCCAGAAGCTTCACTATTCGGGAGGGGGCAGGTCCTATCCGCTTATCCGTCTGCATGCTTCTGACGTGGAACGCTCCGATTGGGAGACGACGGTGCATGCGGCAAGAGGCGGGACGGTTATCGTGGAGAAGGCTGACGACTGCCCGCCCGATCAGTTGCAGCGGATACTCGCTACCGTATCCCGCACGCGTATTGTAACGATCTCACAGCGTCCGCTGGCACTGCGCGGCGCAACCCTCTTGCACGTCCCCCCTCTCCGCGAACGGGTGGAGGATATTCCTCTACTGGCACAATATTTTGTGGAGAAAGAAAGGGGAGGCGATGCGGAGGAATCGATTTCTCCAGATGCTTTGCGGATGCTGGCCCTCTTCCCCTATTTGACCGACAATGTCGAGGAACTGCAAAATATTATTAAAGAAGCCTGCGTTTTGAGCGAAGGACGGAAGATCTACAGCCATCACCTCCGTTTCGGCCGCCGCCGCAAACCTGGCGAACGCCCCAAGATCGGACTGGCCTTGGGCAGCGGAGCAGCCAGAGGACTGGCCCACCTGGGTGTGCTTCACGTTCTTGAGCAGGAAGGAATTCCGATCGATATGATCGCAGGAACGAGCGTCGGTTCCATTATTGGCGGAGCGTACGCGGCCGGCATGCCGCTAAAGGACTGCATGGAGGTGCTCGCGAAGATTGGGTGGGGGCAGCTTGTCCGGCCGACCTTCCCCGTGCGCTCGCTTGTTCATAATGCGCCGATTATCGGATTTATCGAAAAACATGTGGGGAAGCGTCTGATCGAGGAACTGCCTATACCGTTCGGCGCGGTCGCCTCGGACGTATCAACGGGGGAGGCGCATATTATGCGCACAGGGTCGCTGGCTCATGCCTTATGTGCCAGCACGGCCGTCCCCGCTGTTATGCGCCCCGTACAGTATCAGGGGAAACGGCTGGCTGACGGGGCGATCGTTCATCCCGTTCCGGCGGCGCTAGTGCGCAGCATGGGGGCGGACATCGTCGTGGCCGTCAACGTATGCCCGGAATCGTTCGCCAAAGGAGCAGCCAGACATTTGATCGACTCGCTCCTGAATACGATCGACATCATGAGCGCGAAGCTGGTGAAGGAGGAGCTGCAGCTGGCTGACGTCGTTTTGCGCCCCGAGCTCGGCTTCAGCCAGATCAGCTTCAGGGACTCGGCCAACTATGTCACGGCGGGAGAAGTCGTAACCCGGGAAGCCATTGCCCGGATTCGTCAGAAGATGGGAGAGGCCCTATAACCACCGGCTTTTCGGGAAACGTCCGGAGTACAGCTTGTTGGATTGGTTGCAAACTGGCGCAGCCTTGTACTTAACGTGCCCCTACCACCGCTTTGTTCCCCTTATGTTGTTGCGCTCCTGCAAACTTTGTGTCATATTATGAATGTCAACCAGCAGCCAAGCGGCAAAGAATGCCCCGCTTCCTTTCTAACCGGAGAGGAATCGGGGTTTTTATGTTTGTATCAAACGAATATGCGAGGGCGAGGGATCGAGGAATGGGCTTCCCATCGGAACACGAGAACTGGATACGCGATCATCTGAAGCGAAGAAGAGGGGAACGTCTCGACGCTCTGAAACGCGGCCACGGCTACGGAAATCGATTGTTCATCGAGCAAATTTGGTGGCCGCTTGCCGGTCACTTTCACGGGCTGCACCCCGAGTATGAGGTGAAGGACTGGCGGGGACGCTCTTACTTTGTGGATTTTATGTGGGTTGTAGGAGCGGTACGGATTATTTTTGAAATCATGGACTTTGGCTCCCACGGTACGGACCGAACCAAGTATCGAAGGGATCTCAACCGGGGGCTTTTTCTTCAGGCTCAAGACTGCTCGGTCTACTACATCTCTCTGGATGAGCTCAAAGAAAATCCTTCGTTCATTCTTTCTGCATTGCGGAGCATTCTATCCCCCTACCTGTCGGCGGATTCCGGAGGTAAACGCATGGTTACGAGGTGTTATTCCAAAATCGAACGGGACTTGATGCGGGCTGCCATTCGCCACAACCGTGTCATTCGCCCTGCTGAGGCGGCAAGGGAATTGGAACTGCACACGATGACGGTCATTAAGTACTGTCGCCTACTGGTGGATAAGGGGAAGTTTCGAGCTGTAGCGAGAGGAGTGTCCGGGCGGGTTATTTATTATGAGTATGTGGGCTCCATCCAAAGCCCGGATTTGGTTTGATTGTGAAGCGGATCATGCAATTGTATATGAAAAATCATATTTATTTCTCTTCGAGTAGGCAAAATAAATGAATCTGTATGAATAATCATATAGAATTTATCATTTTGTATGGATTTCAAATATTCTATGCGAAAAATCATACAGAATCAAAGGTCGGCGGGGGCAAACCGACTTGGACACTTCAAATGATCCAGCAATTTCAACGGATCATTTGAAGTTATTATTTTCAAGAGCCGAACGTTGACTCGTTGTAGCCGCCACGGCCCTAGAGCTACATGGCGGCTTATTGTCGTTCTGGTACTGTCAGGCCTTGCTCGGGTTCTCTTCTTCTCCCGTCGCAATCCGATTCCCCTCATATGAAGCAAGGTAATACGCGAAGGATTGATGGGCTATAGGAACAGGCTGCAACGGTGTTGTTTGCAGCCTGTTGGTGCTTGTTTGCAATCCTCGTTAGCTGTTGTGTTCCAATAGTTGAATGGACAGGAATCAGAGTGGCAATACGGCTATCGATTCGTTGTTGATCACTTCACCGTTATCACGGAAACCGAAACTTTCATAAAGATTTTTGGCAGGGATGTTTTCCGATTTATAAGGGATCCAGCAGTAATGTGCTGGCCCTGCCGGAAAGGTGCGGATAAATTCTAATATTCTCTTCATTGCTTCCCGACCGTAACCCCGGTTTTGGTATTGCTTGTCAATCATCAGCCGCAAGATGCAATAGTTGCCATCTGCGATTGACGGTTCATCGTATCCCGTGATTCCATAAGTCAGCATAACAAAACCAACCGGCTGCTCATCCGCGTAAATGATAAATGGGAATGGATGCCCCCCATTGGTTGCAAGAACATAGCAAGACGCCACGCTTGACAGATTAGACGCAACAAACTGCCGTTGTTCCTCTGAAACTTCCAACTTAAACATGGCACGCCGGTTTTCCAGAGTGATTTTTCTGAGAGTAATCATGCAGGGCTTCTCCCCTTTGTTGATCGTATTGCGCCGCGGTCGCATATATAACATATAACTTATGCAAAAAAAGAAGTAGACTTATGTTGATTTTTTATAAGATATCATGTATCCGTGTCTTTTTTAGGGATTGACTATAAATGCCTTGTCCGCTCGGACCCCCAGACTTTATACTTCCTTTGAATGAATCAGTCATTGCCGCCAAACTCTGGCGGCTTTTTTGCATTCATTTTGAGGGAAGAGATTGATATGTCTACGGCAGCCGCAACACGCGAACGATTTACTTCCGCTGCGATCACCTTGCACCCTCCACTCGATTATTACATCGCCATGTTTCTCCATGCCAAGAAAACGGAAGACTTGAAGCCCCGGAGAGTAAGTGACCACGAAAGCCACTACCGCTACCTGCAGCGTTGGTTGGCTCCCCTCCACCATGCTTCTCCTGAACAACGGCAAGCCCTTGACGTACAACCAAACCTGCGAACGCAGCACGATGAAAAGGCGGGGATCTCCGGCGTCCGAGCAGCGCCGCGAGGCGGTTTCTCGTGAAGCGGCTCCATTTGTGCTACAATTTAGGGTAAACAGGCTTAATTGGAGGAATTTATGGCCGATAAAGATGAATTGGTCCGATTCGGCGTTTCGATGCCGTCCGAATTAATCCAGCAGTTCGATCAGTACACAGCCGAGCAAGGTTATACGAACCGCTCCGAAGCGATTCGCGATCTGGTGCGTAAGGCGCTGCTGCAGCCGGGGCGTCTGCTGCCCGAGCAGATCGTCGCCGGAACGATCGTGATGGTGTACGATCATGACGTACGGGAGCTGCCGCTGCTGCTTATGGACCTCCAGCACCGGTTTCACCGGCAAATTATATCGAACATGCACATCCATATGAATCGCGACCAGTGTCTCGAAATTATTGCCGTTCGCGGCCTCCTCGCCAAACTGAGAGAGCTGCATGCGCAAATTCAGGTGCAACGCGGCGTATTGTACTGCGAGCTGTCGGTTACTTATGTGGACGGGCAGGAGCCGGGCGACGGCGGTCACTCCCACCACCATCACGACCATGACCACGATCATGATCACGACCATCACGATCATCATCATCACCATCAGCATAACCACCATGATCACCATGCCCCTGATAATCGCGATCATTCCGGGACGCATTCCCCCGCCGGCGCACGCGAGCATCCTCCCGGCCAAGGCGCATCCGAATCGTAACCGTCCGGTAGATCACCTCGAAAGACTTCAGAGAAGTACGGATGCCAATAGGGAACGCTTTAAGTTCCCGCAAATGCCGCCTAACGATAAGAGCGGTTTGCACCTATTAATCCGGCACCGTCGCTACCATCATTTTTACAATTAAGAGCGGTTTGCACCTTTTATTTCACCCGTTCTGCGCCGCAGCAGGGCATTCGGGGGAATATTGGAGCTGCAAAGCGCTCTTATTTTCCGCTCAACCTCGATTTTGAGACCAATAAGGGGTGCACATCGCTCTTATCCCTCCTATCCTCCAGCTTCCTGCAAAGAAACGTTGGTGCACGAACCAGCCTCTCTATTTCCCGTCTTTCCGCAGCTTATACTTGGCTATAGGAGGAGGAGCACTAGGATTCTGTCTGTTCGGCGATAGGAGCTGGCCCGGCGGTCTCCTTTTTTAATTCGTCTTTAAGGAAGCAAGAAAATTTTGTTAAAGCTCTTATTCTCATCCGACCTTTGTGTTACAATGACGATAAAACGTGTTACGATAATAGAGAGACTGATGGAGGGGAACCGTCTTGAAACGAAAATCCGTACACACCGTCCTCGTGGCGCTGCTCGCCTGCCTCGTGCTGGCCGGCTGCTTCTCCGGGGACAATTCCGGCGCCCGCAAGGAGGACGAGCTTGTGCTCGCCGTCGGCGCCGAGCCTGAAGCCGGGTTCGACCCGACGACCGGTTGGGGCCGGTACGGCTCGCCGTTATTTCAGAGCACACTGCTGAAGCGGGACTCGGACATGAAGATTGCAAACGATCTGGCTACCGGTTACGAGGTAAGATCAGACGGCACCCAGTGGACGATCAAGCTGCGCAAAGACGCCAAATTTTCCGACGGCAAGCCCGTCACTTCCGCCGACGTGAAATATACGTTCGAGACAGCAGCGGCGAACGGCTCGATCATCGACCTGACTAACGTCAAAAGCATCGATGCCGGGGACGACTATACCGTCATATTTACGTTAAAGGAGCCGCAATCGACGTTTATCACCCAGCTCGTATCGACGGGCATCGTGCCGAAGCACGCTCATGGCAAAGATTATGCCTCGAAGCCGATCGGCTCCGGACCATACAAGCTCGTACAATGGGATAAAGGTCAGCAGGCCATCGTCGAAGCCAACCCGGACTATTACGGCGACAAACCGTTTTTCAAAAAGCTGACGTTTCTGTTCCTGAGCGAGGACGCCGCGTTCGCCGCCGCCAAGGCGGGCAAAGTCGATATTTCCTACATCCCGGCCGCTTTCAGCAAGCAGCAAGTAAACGGCATGCGGGTCGAAGCCGTCCGTACGGTGGACAATCGCGGAATCGCCTTCCCGTATGTGAAATCTGGAGAAAAGACGAAGGACGGCTACCCGGTCGGCAACGACGTCACCGCCGATCCGGCCGTTCGCAAAGCGATCAATACGGCGATCGACCGGAAAGCGCTCATCCAAGGAGTGCTGGAAGGCTACGGAACGCCGGCGTATACGGTGAACGACGGACTACCTTGGTACAACCCCAGCGCGGCGGTAAAAGACGCCGACCCCGCGGCGGCGAAGAAGATGCTCGCGGATGCCGGCTGGAAAGATGCCGACGGAGACGGCATTCTCGAGAAAGGGACGCTTAAGGCTCAATTCTCGCTGGTCTATCCGTCCGGAGACGTAACCCGCCAATCGCTCGCGCTCGCCGCCGCCGACATGATCAAGCCGATCGGCATCCGGATCGACGTGCTCGGCAAAAGCTGGGACGAGATCGGCAAGCTGATGCATGCCAACGCCATCCTGATGGGCTGGGGCAGCAACGATCCGCTGGAGATGTACAACCTGTACAGCAGCAAGTACAAAGGCGTCGAGTATTACAATACCGGCTTCTACGGCAATCCGGCCGTCGACGAATGGATGACCAAGGCGCTTCGGGCAACGAATGAAGCCGAAGCGATGGAATATTGGAAGAAAGCGCAATGGGACGGCACAACCGGCGTAAGCGCTCAAGGGGACGCGCCATGGGCATGGCTCGTGAACATCGATCACGTGTATGTCGTGAAGGAGAACCTGAGCATCGGCAAGCAGCGCATTCATCCTCACGGACACGGCTGGCCGGTAACCGACAATATCGAGGAATGGAAATGGACGAAGTAAGGCCTCGTATCGTGCGAGTTCAAAAATTCCGGTTTTCAGCACCGAGAAGCTGGGATGAAGGCAGGAAATGAGGAGCGGAGCGTAGTGGGAGCTTTTGTGAGCACCGGAAGTTCCGGCTGAATTCCATATTCGATGTCGAGTAGGCTTCCTGTATCTGCTTCGTGATCAACAGTGGACTTTTTGAACAACTTCGTATCGCAGAAAGGAAACTGGAACCATGGTTGTTCGCACCTTATCGTACACTCTGCAAAAGCTAATCCGTCTTCTCTCGCTGCTGGCCGCAATCAGTATCGTATCGTTCGTGCTGGTCAGCTCTTCGCCGATCGATCCGATTCAGGCGTATGTCGGCGCCGACATGATGCGGGTCAGTCCGGAGCAGCGGCAGCTGATCGCGGAATATTGGGGGCTCGACCGTCCTCCGCTGGAGCGGTTCGCCGGATGGGCTTCCGCCTTGCTGCAGGGCAACCTCGGCACTTCGATGATGTACCGGCAGCCGGTGGCCGAGGTCATCGGCGAGCGGTTCATGAGCTCGCTATGGCTGATGAGCCTTTCCTGGCTGCTGGCCGGCCTGTTCGGCTTCATCTCCGGCGTGATTGCCGCCATGAACAAGGACCGCTGGCCGGACAAGCTGATCAAGTGGTATTGCTACACGCTCGCTTCCACCCCGACGTTCTGGATGGGCCTGCTGCTCCTGATGGTGTTTGCCGTCTGGCTCGGCTGGTTCCCGGTCGGACTCGGGACGCCGGCGGGGGTGCTCGCCGAGCAGGTGACCTGGAGCGACCGGCTGGAACATATGCTGCTGCCTGCGCTGACGCTCAGCATCGTCGGGATTGCCCCGATCGCCCTCCATACGCGGCAGAAGCTGTCCGACGTATTGAGCAGCGACTATATCCTGTTCGCCCGGGCCAGAGGCGAGCGCGGGTTCCGGCTGTTCCGCCGCCACGGCTTGCGCAATATCGCCCTGCCCGCCTTGTCCCTTCACTTCGCCGCGTTCAGCGAGCTGTTCGGCGGCGCCGTGCTGGCGGAGCAAGTGTTCTCTTATCCCGGTCTGGGACAGGCGACGGTGGAAGCGGGATTGCGCGGCGACGTCCCGCTCCTGCTCGGCATCGTCCTGTTCAGCTCCTTGTTCGTGTTCGCAGGCAATCTGATCGCAGACCTGCTCTATCGTCTGATCGATCCGCGAATCCGGGAAAGGCGGCCTGCATGAATATTCACGAAGTAAATCCCGGAGCGGAAGCTGCGGCCGGTTCCCGGTCGTCCCGCTTCCGGTTCAACCGGAGGCAGCGGGCGTTAGGCGCCGTCGCCCTGGCCGGCCTGCTGGTCGTCTCTGTCTGGGCGGCCGGCGGCCTCATGAGCGCGGACCCGCTCGCCACCCGGCTGGAGCTGCGTAATTCGGCGCCGTCGGCGGCCCATCTATTTGGAACCGACTGGCTCGGGCGCGATATGTTCACCCGCACGATCAAAGGGCTAGCCTTGAGCATCAACGTCGGGATGACCGCCGCGGCCGCAAGCGTTGTCATCGCGGCCTTGATGGGACTGGCCGCCGCCCTGGGCAAAGCGGCCGACCGGATCGTGAGCTGGCTGATCGATTTGTTCCTGAGCGTTCCGCACCTGGTCACGCTGATCCTGATTGCCTTCGTATTCGGCGGCGGCATGAAAGGCGTCGTCATCGGGATCGCCCTTACGCACTGGCCGACCTTGGCCCGTGTCATCCGTGCCGAAGTGCTGCAGCTCCGCACGGCGGAATACGTGCTGATCTCCCGCCGGATGGGCAAGTCCCGCTGGTGGATCGCCACCCGCCATATGATGCCGCATATCGTGCCGCAGCTGTTGACCGGCCTGCTGCTCGTATTCCCTCATGCGATTCTGCACGAGGCGGCGATTACGTTTATCGGGCTCGGGCTTTCTCCGCACCAGCCGGCCGTCGGCATTATTTTATCGGAATCGATGCGCTACTTGTCTACGGGCATGTGGTGGCTCGCCTTTTTCCCGGGCTTATGCCTGCTACTGATCGTTCGCGCGTTCGATATGGCCGGAGAAAATTTGAGGCTGCTGCTCGATCCCCGGCAGATGCACGAATGACCGGTCGCCTTGACGCTCCGCCGTAAAGTTCGACCATAACAAAATCCGGCACCGAAAGGTTCGGCCAAGAGGAGGGGGAACCGTATGCCTATTCTCGAAGTGGACGACCTGTCCGTTTCGTTCATGCAATATACGCGCGGCTTCAAGCAGACCCGGCTCCAGGTGCTGCAAGGCGTCCAGCTGTCGGTCGGCCGGGGAGAGATCGTAGCGGTCATCGGGTCGAGCGGCTCCGGCAAAAGCTTGCTGGCGCACGCCGTGCTCGGCATCTTGCCGTCCAACGCTTCGATGTCGGGAACGATCCGCTACGACGGGGACGTGCTGACCGGGCAGCGGCAGGAGCAGTTGCGCGGACGGGAGATTGCGCTCGTCCCGCAGTCCGTCAACTTCCTCGATCCGCTCATGAAGGTCGGCGCTCAAGTGCGCAGCTCGGCGAGAACCGGTGATCCGCTGGCCGAGCTGCGCAAGTCGTTCGAGCGGTTCCGGCTTCCGCCGGATGCCGAGAACCGGTACCCGCACCAGCTGTCCGGCGGCATGGCGCGCCGTGTGCTCGTCTCTACCGCGACAATCAGCGGCGCGTCGCTGCTCATCGCCGACGAGCCGACGCCGGGACTCGATCCGGCAGTCGTGCAGGAGACGCTGAGCACTCTGCGGGAGCTGGCCGATCAAGGCGCCGCGGTGCTGCTCATCTCCCACGACCTGGAGTCGGCGCTGCGCGTCGCCGACCGCGTGGCGGTCTTGTACGCCGGGACGACGGTCGAGATTGCAGCCGCGGAAGATTTCGCAGACAGCGGGCAGCGTCTGCGCCATCCGTACGCCAAGGCGCTGTGGCGGGCGCTCCCGCAAAACGAATTCCTTCCCATTCCCGGAAGCCAGCCGCAGCCGGGCGAGCTGCCGGACGGCTGCCTGTTCGCGCCGCGCTGTGCGCTGACCACCGCCGAGTGCTGCCGGGAGAGACCTCCGATGCGGGTTCTTCGCGAAGGAAAGACGAGGTGTTTCCATGCCACTTGAAGGACGCCATCTCGGATTCCGCTACGGCGGCGGTCCCTGGGTGCTGCGCAATGTAGACATTTCCGTGGAACGAGGGGAGATCGTCGGACTGACCGGTCCGAGCGGGCGCGGCAAAAGCACGCTGGCGCGTATGCTGGCCGGATACGAGCAGCCGCACGAAGGAACGGTCCGGCTGGACGGACAGGCGCTCCCGGAATCGGGCTACCATCCGGTCCAGCTCGTCTTCCAGCATCCGGAGAAAGCCGTGAACCCCCGTCTTAACATGCGCCGCATACTGAACGAGGGCTGGGAGCCGGACCGGGCGTTCCGCACCTCGCTCGGCATCGCCGAGGAATGGCTGAGCCGGTATCCGAACGAATTGTCCGGCGGCGAGCTGCAGCGCTTTTGCGTCGCCCGCGCGCTCGGGCCGGATACGCGTTACTTGATCGCCGACGAGATGACCACGATGCTCGATGCGATTACGCAAGCGCAGATATGGAGCGCCGTAATTGGAATTGCCCGCGAGCGGCAGCTCGGCGTGCTGGTCATCAGCCACGAGCGCAGGCTGCTGGACCGCTTATGCGATCGAATGATCGAATTGTGAGCAGCTGTGAACCGTTGTGAACTGGCTGTAAATCGTTGTGAACGGTACGTCTGCCGATCGCAGCCTGGGCTGGAATCAGCCATACGCCAAAAACCTCCGGATAATCCCGCAGCCAGCGGAATCCGGAGGTTCTTTTTTGTCAGCTATGCGCTTGTCACAGGGCCTGGAACGTATGCACCTTGCTCCAGCTTTTGCCGCCGTCCGCCGTCGTGTACATCACGGACGGCCCTGCGCTGTCGGATATGATCCACCAGCCGTGCGTTGCGTCGGCGATCGCGAGCAGCTGATTCCCGTAGCCTTCAAGCTGCGTCTCCCCGTTCGTCCACGTTTTGCCGCCGTCCGTCGTCCAGCCGATCGTATTGGGTTTGTCGCAAGCCGGACACTGGCCGCCCATATAAGCGGTCTTCGGATCGACCACGTACAGGGCGCCCGGCTTGCTTCCCGTATTCTCCGGGCCGCTCGAATGATCGATCGGGAATCCGGGCGCCGGCCCGCCTCCCGCCGTCGAGTTCGCGATCACCGTCTGCCAGCTCTTGCCGCCGTCTGCCGTATGAAAGAGCGAATAAGACGTCTGGCTCATCCCGGAATCCCCGATACACTCCACCCATGCGTCGTCCGCTCCGGCGGAACGGATGAGGGCGCCGTTAAGCGGGGCTACCGTTTTGCGCGACATGACGCTTTGCCACGACTGCCCTCCATCCGTCGTTCGGAGCACCGAGATCGTATCCTTCACCTGCGCCACCGCCCAGCCGTTTCGCTCGTCGTGGAAGTAGGCGTCTCCCGTCGTCTGGTCGGGAACATGGAGCTCGTTCCACGTTTTCCCTCCGTCCTTCGTCACCGCATTGGCGCTGAAGGCTTCCGTCTTGGATACGAAATGGAGGAATCCGTCGCTCGGGACCGTCCCGGCCTCGGTCCATTGTTTCCCGCCGTCGGTCGTGCTCAGTAAAGTCCGCTTCGTCCCTTTGCCTGACCCGTCCGTCACGACCGCCCATGCTTCCTGGCCGTTCAGGGCGAACAGCTGGCTCACCGTACCGGCTCCGCTGTACTGACTCGTCCATGTCTTGCCGCCGTCGTCGGTTCGGGCGATCCAGCCTTCTCCGCCGGTCCAGCCCGACTTCGGAGCGGCCAGCCGGACGGCGGTAACCTGATCCGCCCGGACCGCGGGGGATGCGGCGCCGTTGTCGCTTCGCGGAGGCGCGGTTCCGGGTGTCCCCGTGTCCCCCTGAGCCGGCTGGCCCGGCCGCTCATCCGGCCCGTTAGCCGTGCCGCCCGTGCCCGGGGCCGGATCGGCCGCCGAGGCAGCAGGCGTGTCCGGACCGGTTCCGGCCGCCGGATCGGGAGCTTGCCCTTGCTGGGACACACAGCCGGCGAGCACCGCCATCAGAATGCAAGCCCATAATGCAAATGCGAGAAACCGCAATCGAGTTTTCATCAAAATTCACTCCTTCTGGCCTTCTAGCTGTACTCCTTCATGATATACCCTATTAGACGGCGTACTAATCCAAATAGTTGCCGAAGCATAGCATTTCCCATCGACTAACGAACGACTGTTAGTTTTTATTCTCATTAAACCGAGCTACATTCTCCCCTCCGCTCGCCCGATCCTGCCCGAATCCTGCGATCCCGCCGCCCCGACAGTCGCCTCCCCCGCCTCCATCCCTTGCCCGCCACGCCTAACTCTTCTTTTGTGCCGCCGCTATATGAGTTTGTACCTGTCAACCCGAGAGTACTTACATATAATGTTGTAATTGATTTTCAGATTCTCCGATCCTACGGAATACCGCCAGAAAGGAGCTTACCTATGAAAGTCGTCATACTAGCCGGAGGGCTCGGCACAAGAATCAGCGAAGAAACGCAAGTGAAACCGAAACCGATGATTGTAATAGGGGAGCGCCCGATCCTATGGCACATCATGAAAATATACTCCCACTACGGGTTCCGCGAGTTCATTATCTGTCTCGGCTACAAAGGAAACCTGATCAAAGAGTATTTCGCCAACTATTTGCTCAACGAGTCCGATGTCACGCTGGACTTCACGAAAAAGAACAACCTGCGCTATCACCATTCGAATCATGAGCCTTGGCGCATCACTCTCGTCGATACGGGCAGCGACTCGATGACCGGAGGACGGGTCAAGCGGATTCAGAAGCATGTCGGAGACGAGACGTTTCTGCTTACTTACGGGGACGGCGTATCCAATGTGAATATTGGCGAGCTGGTCAACTTCCACCGTTCCCACGGAAAGTCGGCCACCGTCACCGCCGTGCAGCCTGCGGGCAGATTCGGGTCTTTATCAATCGGAACCGGCAGCCAGGTGCAGCAGTTCAACGAGAAGCCGAGGGGAGACGGAGGATGGGTGAACGGCGGCTTTTTTGTAATGGAGCCGAGCGTGTTCGACACCATCGAAGGAGATGCGACGATCTTTGAGAAAGAGCCGCTGGAGCAACTCGCCCGATCCGGCCAGCTGCATGCTTATAAGCATACGGGGTTCTGGTACGCGATGGACACCTTGAGGGACAAAAACCATCTGGAACAGCTGTGGCATTCGGGAAACGCGCCTTGGAAGCTGTGGTAGACAAGGCCGGAGGAAGATCATCCGTACGTACGGACGGATCGGACAACGCGAAACCAACAAGGAGGGAATCCCATGAAGCCGCTCGTCAGCATCCTGATCCCCACCTATAACCGGCCGGATTATTTGAAGCAGGCGTTAAAGAGCGCGCTCTCCCAAACTTATACCCCTACGGAAATCATCGTATCGGACAACAGCGACAACGACCGGACCGAACAGATCGTCCGAAAGCTCCAGGCGAAGGCGAAAGGCTCCTGGACTATCCAATATGTAAAAAACAGCCGGAATATCGGACCGATCGCCAACCAGCGGCAATGTCTGGAGCTGTCCACCGGCGAGTATATCAATTTTCTGATGGACGACGATCTGCTGCACCCGGACAAAATCGACGCCATGCTCCCGTACATGCTGAAAGACAACAGCATCGCGCTCGTCACCTCGCGCCGGACGATGATCAAGGACTCCGGCCGGGAGGTCGAAGTTTTGCCGAAGGACGAAGCGTTCCGGAAACAGTTTATCCGCGACCGGAAAGTGAACGGGAAAGCACTCAGCGAGAAAATGCTGCTTGGCCGGAACAATTACATCGGCGAGCCGACCACCGTCTTATTCCGCAAATCCGACCTCAGCGAGCCTTTCGGCTCCTTCTGCGGCAAAACCGCTTACAACAACGTCGACGCCGCCTCCTGGCTCACCTTGCTGGCGACCAAACATGCCGTCTTCTTATCGAAGCCGCTCAGCTACTTCCGCAAACATCCTAGCCAATTATCCAAAAGCATCCCTTCCCAAATGGCCCGGCTATGCGACTGGATCGACCATACCATCGATGCGAGAGAGAAAGGGCTTCTTGGCGACCAAGCCGATTATACCCGGGCAATCCGGCAGTTGAAGCAGCAGCTTGTCGAACAAATCCCCGATTGGAATAGGAAAACGAACGATCGTTATCTAAAAGAAATTCTATCCAAAATCCGGATGGTGACGGAAGCCGGAGCCGGCCTGCCCGATTTTGCCGATGACGCCAAGGAGCTTCAAGCCCTTCTGTTCTGGTTGGAACTCCGGAAGATCTTTACTTAACCGCTGCTAGAGCAATTTGGATGGAGCCGATCTCCTCATCTCCTCTTTTCCTTCCGGTGACGTAAAGAACCTTCAGTTCCACCTGGCGTGGTTCTGAAGGTTCTTTTGCATCCTACTGCCGATTCCCCAGCATTCGCCTCTCACCCGGACTTGGCCTCGTACGCCTGAATGCAGGACAGCACGTACGCCACTTCCTCGTCGGTCAAATCGGGGAACAGCGGCAGCGTGACGAGTTCGCCCCAGATCGCGTAAGCCAAAGGCGTCTCGCCCTTATACTTCATGAAGAGCGGATGCAGCGTAAGCGGCATATAATGAACCCCTGTCGCGACGCCGTGCTCCTTCATATGAAGAATGAACGCTTCTCTGTCCGGGACCCGCACCATGAAAGCCCAATAAGAGGAATGCTCGGGATGGTAAGGAAGCGCCTCGCGAACCTTGCCGCACCCTTTCAGCCCCGCCGTGTACTGCTTGATGATCGATTCCCTTCTGCGGTTCATCCCCTCCAGCTTCTCCAGCTGAGCGAGGCCGATCGAGGCCATCATATCGTTCATATTGTATTTGTACCCGATATCGGATATTTCATAATACCAGCTGTTCGCATCGCGGTTGTTCAGCTGATTCGCCTCGTACCGCTCCCACGTATCTTTGTTGATACCCACCCAGCGCGAATGGCGCAGCGGCTGGAGCAGTTCGGCATCGTCCGAGGAGATCATCCCTCCGTCGCCGGTCGTCATGCATTTTTTCTCCTCAAAGCTGTAGCAGCCGATGTCGCCCCAGGTTCCGAGCGTCTTCCCTTTATACTTCCCTCCGGCGGAATGCGCGGAATCCTCGATCACCTTCACCCCGCGCGTCTTCGCCCAAGCGACGAGCCGGTCCATCTCTGCCGGGTGCCCCGCAAAATGAACCGCCATCACCGCGACGCAATCTTTATCGTACTTCCGGTCCAGATCCTCCAGGCTGATGCATAACGTACGCTCGTCGATATCGACGAACACCGGTTCCAGACCGTTGTATAAAGCCGCCATGGCGGTAGCCGCGAAGGTTAGCTCGGGCACGAGCACCTTTTTCCCTTTCGGAAACCGGTAAGCGGATAAAGCCAGATGGAGAGCCGCCGTACAGGAATTGACGCCGACGGACTCCCTGCACCCGACATAGCTGCTCCACTTTCGCTCAAACTCGCTGACACGGGGCCCCAATCCGAGCCAGGCAGCGGTGAAGCTGGCTTCCAAGCTTTGGAGCTCCTCCCTGCCGACGGAAGGCTTAAACAGCCTGATATTCACTAGCGGTCACTCCCCGTGTCAAAAAATATGCTTCAAGGTATCATAGAACCCTTCCGTCCGCACCTTCATGGTAACGAGATACCGCTGCGCTTCGCCCCCGGCATCGTCGTCCTCTGCGGCCACCCACCGCGTAACGTCGCCTTCCACCTGTTTCACCAGAGGCGTTCTTTTCTCTTCCTGGAAGCCGAGCTTCTTGTAGATCGCGATCGCACGCGCGTTGTCGGCAAGCACGTTCAGGTAGCCGGTCTGCAGATCGAGCACCCGGATGCTCCATTCCCCCAGGGCCAGCAGGGCGTAGATCATAATATTGCCGAATCGCCCTTTCCGGCCCCGCAGCAAATTATCGAATTCGCACTGCTTCTTGACCTCATCGTAGTGAAGGAAGCCCACCTGGGCGATCGGATTCCAATCCTCATCATCCACGAAAAATAAAATCCGGTCGTCCGCCTGCAGCACCTGCTGCTCGAGCCATTGGCGCGTTCCATGCTCCGTCACCGGGAATTGCGTCGTGAACCATTCGCCGGAGGCGCTCCGCCATTCGGTCAGCAGCCGGATTTCCTCCTCGCTGTGCAGCGTATCCGGCGTGATCGGACGCAGGCGTCCGCACGTTTTGCCGTTTACGGTGATCGGGATGCAATAAGACGGAAGCTGATCGGCGGACGCATACTTATACCGTTGCAATAGTTCTTTCATCGCTCTAGCGTCCTTTCTTCAAGTAATCCTCAACCTTCTCTCTGAGGCCTTTGGGAATCGATATTTTTTTCATGTATTTGTCGTATTCCTTCTCCGAGATATATCCTCTCGCCTTGGCATACCGGAAAAACGTCTCCTGATCGAGCTTGGCGACTTCCTTCGCCATCTTGTGCTGCGACAGCTGCTTCGGATGATAGCGTAAATAGCTCAGCGGTTTGGACATGTAGACGCCTTTCCCTTTATCCAGCAGCGCCACCCAAGCAGCCAGATCGACCGCATAGTAGACCTGCCGTCCCATTAGGACGCCGAACGGCTCGGTCAGATCCTTCTTGCGGAACATGGCCGTCGTCGGTTCTCCGATGTAGTTTGTTTGATCCCGCATCATGAGCCGGTTTAGCACTTTCCCGTCAACGACCGTATCGGTCTGGTACAGCTTCCGGAACGTCCACATCGGCGGGACGTACAGCGGCTTGCCGTCCTTATCGATGACCCGGCGCTGGGAAGTCACAAGCGTAACTCCCCGGTTATTGAGAAAATACGGAAGCATCTTCGCGATCTTATCCGGGTGAAACAAATCGTCATCCATCAAATAGTTGACGTATTCCCCGGAGGCGAGCCGCAGGCATTGCTGCTGATTGGCGATCGGACCGATATTTTTGGTATTGCGCACATACAGAATCTTCGATCCGTTCGGCTCCGCCTGATACCGTTTTACGATGAGCTCGGTCTCGTTATTATCGCTGTTGTCGCAGACAACTATCTCAATGTTGGGGTACGTTTGCTGTAAGGCGCTCTTCAAAGCCAGCTCAAAATAACGGGGACGGTTGTAGGTAGGAATCAATATGCTTACCAGCGGTTTCATCCCGATCTCCCTTTCGTCTCGTCGTTCGCACTCGTTCCCATGAGCTCCTTCCACGCCGGCAGCCGGGCATCCCGGTCCGAGAGAATCGGCGCGGATACGGGCCAGTCGATCCGAAGCGTCTCGTCGTTCCACACAATGCCTCCCTCGTAAGAAGGAGTGTAGCGGTTATCCACCTTGTAAGTGACCTCGCAATGATCCGTCAACGTGCAAAAACCGTGAGCGAACCCTCTCGGAATATAAATCATCTTGTGGTTGTCTTCCGTCAGCTCGATCGAGCCCCATTGTCCGAATGTAGGCGAATCTCGCCGCATATCCACGAACACATCGAGAATCGCTCCCCGGCTTACCCGGACAACTTTCGTCTCCGCACAAGGCGGCCGCTGAAAATGCAGCCCCCGGATCGTTCCTTTCCGGCTGGAGTAGGAACGGTTCTCCTGAACCCAAGTCCGGTCCAAGCCGTAATCGCTCCATAGCTGCCGGTCGTACAGCCGGGTGAAATGTCCCCGATGATCGTGGTGGGGCGTTCCCGTAATCTCATATACCCCTGATAAAGCGCAAGGCCGGATCAACATGTCCCTAGCCTTCTTTCCCGTAATCTTGGATCTGCTGCAGGCAGACCGCTCTCATGTCGCTTTGCCGCTCGTAGGCTTTCACCCATTCGGCGGTTTTCGCCAGCGCCGTATCCAGGTTCCAGACAGGATGCCAGCCCAGCCTCCGTTTCGCTTTGGAACAGTCGAGCATCAACAGCCGCGACTCGTGGGGATGCTCCCCCTCTTCCGCCTCATAGGCGCTGCTGCTGCCCCATAAATCGCACATCTTCCGGACGACGTCCGCCACCGGGAGCACGTCGCGTTCATCCGGCCCGAAGTTCCATTCCTCGGCAAAGGCGGGACCTTGCTCAAACAACTTCCTTGCGAGCATCAGATAACCGCTGACCGGCTCCAGTACATGCTGCCAGGGCCGGACCGCCTGCGGATAACGGAGCTTGATCCGCTCTCCCCGGAGCAAGGCCCGCGTACAGTCCGGAAGGAGGCGGTCCTTCGCCCAGTCCCCGCCGCCGATGACATTGCCCGCCCTGGCTGTAGCGACGGCAACCCGATGACGGTCGTACGCGCCCGGAGGGAAAAACGCTTCGCGGTAGCCTGAAGTGATCAGCTCCGAGCAAGCCTTGCTGCTGGAGTACGGATCGCTTCCGCCGAGTTGGTCCGTTTCCCGGTATCCCCAAGCCCATTCCCGGTTCCGGTAGCACTTATCCGTCGTTACATTCAGCACGGCCCGGATCGGTGCGCCTTTCTGAACCGCCCCTCGCACCGCTTCCAGCAGGTTGACCGTTCCCATCATGTTCACTTCGTACGTCTCCGCCGGCTGTTCATAGGAGCGTCTGACGAGCGGCTGAGCGGCCATATGAATGACAATGTCCGGAGCTGCTTCTTCGAGAGCCGCCGCCAGCTGCTCCGGGTTTCGAATATCCGCCGTGTGAGAGGTTACCCATTCGTCCAATTGACACAGCTTATACAGACTGGGGTCGGTAGGAGGTTGCAGCGCATATCCGGTGACGGAAGCCCCTAGAGAGTGCAGCCAGATGCAGAGCCACGATCCTTTAAAACCGGTATGGCCCGTTACAAAAACCTTTTTGTTGCTCCAGAAGCTTGGGGATTTCCATTGCGTTGCCAGTACTGCCTGATTGCCCATGCGCCGCCACCCTCTGATTGTTTAATTTCATTTCCTCTCCTAGAATGCCCGCCCTCTCTACCAGCACCCTCTCTTAACTCCCGCCACTAGCCATATAGTATGGTCCAAGCAATGAAACCGAAACTGGCATCTATCCTTGCCCGGTCAAGAAATCAGCCTTAATCCAGTTCAACGTAAAATGTAAAAAAAATAATGCACGTATACCATTCACTCGTCCAATCCTCTCATTCACCTGCCACATAGTATAGTTGCGAGAAGGGAGGGATTCACATGAGCAAACTGCAAGAAGAACTGAAGAAGGTTTTGGCCAAAATAGGAGTCAACGAGCAAACGATGCTTCCGGTCATGCAGCGGCTCGGCGAAGTTCAGGCGAAGCTGGACTCGATCGACGACGAGCAGAACGTGACCTATATTCAGGAATTGCTGAAACAGGTGCAGGATCAGATCGGTTCGCTGCAATGGAACGGACCTGAAGATTCCTCGATCGGGCAGGCGTTGAGCCGACTTCAATCCAAGGTAGCTTCCTTTAATCTGGATGAGCAGGCGATCGCAAACGCTTTGAAAGGCATCAGCTCCCTCCACGATCAAGCGGGAACGATGCTTCAAGAGCAACTGGCCGCATTGAAAGTAAACGAGAAAGAAATATTAGACCTTCTGCAAAAATTCAGAAGATAAGCAAACAAATATCGGCATGCAAACATTGTTTCTATGCCGTACCCGCTTGTAAAAGCAACGGCCGGGACGTACAGTCTCCGGTCGTTGCTTTTCTTTATGCCGCTTGCTTTCGGCGAACAAAAAAAGAACCTTTGCACAGCCCGCTTGGCGGGCAGGAAAGGTTCTTCCGAAAGCTTAAGGCCGGTTGTCCTCGATGAACGCGCCGTTGTTATAGGTTGACAAATTGCTCAGCGGATCATACGGAGCCCCGGTCGGGACATTTGCGAACAAGGATATATCGACTTCATTTACCGGCATTCCCCAGGAGTTCTCAGAGATGACGACAGAAGCTCCGTCAACCAGGAAACCTCCCTTTGTATAATAGATCACGTTGCCGACCATGTGGCCGGTCGTCCCCGGATTAATATACATACCGGATCGCATCGAATAGAAAATATTGTCGCGGACCAGCAAATTGTCGGAGTTGACTTGGGAAACGATCGCACGGTTAACTACCCAGTCAGCCATCGGAAGCGGAGCTTGGTCCGGGCCGAAAATGACATTGCCCTGAACGCGGTTATTGCTTCCGCCGATTTGGATAAATTCAGCTGTATACGCTATATCACTGGTCATCGTCAGTCCTTCAATCGTGATATTGTTCCCGACGACCATTAAAGGAATCAGCGGCGCTTGAAGAAACAACAAGTTCCCCGGATGTCCTTTGATCGTTACCCCTTGTTTATTTACGACAATTTGAGCGGTCAGGTTATAGGTTCCCGCCAAGATGTGAACTGTGCCGTTAACTGCAACAGCCGTAACTCCTTCTTGAATCGTGCCGTAAGGATTAGTGATCGTACCGTCTCCTCCTACGGCTCCTGCGCTGACGTATACGTCAAACGGAGGTCCGAACGTACCCGTTTCCCCGGTCGTTCCAGTAGCTCCGGTCGCGCCGGTAAGTCCTGTGGCTCCGGTCGCCCCCGTTTCACCTGTGGGTCCGGTCTCGCCTGTGGCCCCAGTCTCACCCGTGGCTCCCGTTTCGCCTGTTGCTCCGGTCGCGCCAGTAGGGCCAGTTGGGCCTGGAGGGCCTCCCGATGGGCCGGTCGCTCCTGTGGCTCCGGTCTCACCTGTAGCTCCCGTTTCACCTGTGGGTCCGGTCTCGCCCGTAGCTCCCGTAACTCCGGTCTCGCCTGTAGGACCAGTTGGACCTGGAGGGCCTCCCGATGGGCCGGTTGCTCCTGTGGCTCCGGTCTCGCCTGTGGCTCCCGTTTCACCCGTAGCTCCGGTCTCGCCTGTGGCCCCGGTTTCGCCTGTCGCTCCCGTTTCACCCGTAGCTCCCGTTTCGCCTGTGGCACCGGTTTCGCCCGTAGCTCCCGTTTCGCCTGTCGCTCCCGTTTCGCCCGTGGCTCCCGTTTCGCCCGTAGCTCCGGTCTCGCCTGTGGCCCCGGTTTCGCCTGTCGCTCCCGTTTCGCCCGTAGCTCCGGTCTCGCCTGTGGCCCCGGTTTCACCTGTAGCTCCAGTCTCGCCTGTAGCTCCCGTTTCACCCGTAGCCCCGGTCTCGCCTGTAGCTCCCGTTTCACCCGTAGCTCCGGTCTCGCCTGTGGCCCCGGTCTCGCCTGTAGCCCCGGTTTCGCCTGTCGCTCCCGTTTCGCCCGTAGCTCCCGTTTCACCCGTGGCCCCGGTTTCACCTGTCGCTCCCGTCTCGCCCGTGGCTCCCGTTTCGCCTGTGGCACCAGTCTCGCCTGTGGCTCCGGTTTCCCCTGTCGCTCCGGTCTCGCCTGTGGCTCCCGTTTCGCCCGTAGCTCCGGTCTCGCCCGTAGCTCCGGTCTCGCCTGTAGCTCCCGTTTCACCCGTAGCTCCGGTCTCGCCTGTAGCTCCCGTTTCACCCGTAGCTCCGGTCTCGCCTGTAGCTCCCGTTTCACCCGTAGCTCCGGTCTCGCCTGTAGCTCCCGTTTCGCCCGGCGCTCCGGTCTCGCCTGTAGCTCCCGTTTCGCCCGTAGCTCCGGTCTCGCCTGTAGCTCCCGTTTCACCCGTAGCTCCCGTTTCGCCTGTAGCTCCCGTTTCGCCCGTAGCTCCGGTCTCGCCTGTAGCTCCCGTTTCACCCGTAGCTCCGGTCTCGCCTGTAGCTCCCGTTTCACCCGTAGCTCCGGTCTCGCCTGTAGCTCCCGTTTCGCCCGTAGCTCCCGTTTCGCCTGTGGCTCCGGTTTCGCCCGTGGCCCCGGTTTCGCCCGTAGCTCCCGTTTCGCCTGTGGCTCCGGTTTCGCCCGTGGCCCCGGTTTCGCCCGTAGCTCCCGTTTCGCCTGTGGCTCCCGTTTCGCCCGTAGCTCCCGTTTCGCCTGTGGCTCCGGTTTCGCCCGTGGCCCCGGTTTCGCCCGTAGCTCCTGTTTCGCCTGTCGCTCCGGTAGCACCGGTCTCTCCCTCCGCTTGCAGCAGCTGGACATCATCGATCAGGAAAGCGGCCGACCCGGCCATGGACGCCTTGTCTATATACACCAGCGCCTGAGTTGCGTTCGGGGGAGCTTCTGTGGACACGGTGTAGTAGGTCAGCCACTGTGAAGCGGCCCCGTTCGGCAGCCGGCCGGGATAAATATTTTCGACAACTCCCCACCCAAGCAGATTGTTCATTGCGTCGTAGAAGGATACTTGAATGGATATCAGGGCGTTAGATCCGGCTCCGTCATTGGCGAACGATGCCTTCAACATGTATTTCTCTCCCGCCGATATCGGTACAAGCTGCGCTATATACCCGAATGCTGCACCGCCGAGTATACGGGTGCTATATTGACCGCTATGGCTCTCTACGTTCGTGATGGCGGCGTTCACTGAAGACCAGGGGCTCATTAACCCGGTTTCAAATCCGCCGTTGACAATCACGTTGTTAAAAGACATGACTGCTTCTCACCTGCCGTCCCTATCTGATTTGCTAATCTCCGACCGGTCATAATGAGAGATTAGCATGTATCAGTATATGTGATGACGACAGTTTGGAGCGGGCTTATACAAGGGAAGACGGCCCATTTGTACTCTATCAATCTTGCAGCGCGATCCGAAAGCCTTCCGTTATCCTGTATTTCGGATTTCGAATCGTCAGCTTTATACTGCTCTTGTCGTATCCGGTGAGTGCCAAATAATAAGTCGTAGCGTCGCCGTTTTCATCGAATTCCCATCCGAAGTCGCCCGTGCTGTCCACATCCAGATATACCCAATTGAGCTTGAAGGCGTCGCTTTTGTTCTGGAAAGACATTCGGATTTTTAACGCTTCATATACGGTTCCGCTATTCCCATCCGTATGCATGACTTTTTCCGTATCCAGCACTGTGACGTCGGCATCTTTAAAAGACAAAGCCTTGTTCACCGTCCGCCGTTCTCCCATATCCGGGATTTTTAACGTTACGGCCGCCGCTTCCTTGCTTTCAAGCGTCACATGCGGAATATGCAGCACCGGATTGCTTTCGCCGTCATCCTTCCTGTCGAACTGAAACTGCTTGCGGACCCCTACATAGGGCGACCGGTCCTGAATATACGGCTTGGGGCCCTGATCCGTGATTAGATGGAGATCGCCTTGCAGCTTGTCGTTATACGGGTCTTTGGTAAACGAGCTGAGCTTATAGCCCCCTGTAGAGTACGGGTACAGGTTAACGGTAAGCTTGTCGTCCGACCAGGACGATACCGCCGTGACCGATAACGGGCCGTGAACCACAGTCGGCCCGATCTGCTCCAAAGAATGAAACCGTTCATACGACTGGAGCGTAAAGGCAATGGTCAATCCGGAATACGCATAATGAAGCCGGTACTCCGTGCCGGGCTTTATCTCGCTTTCCGGCAAAATAAAGTCTCCGTATACAATGTCGAACTTACCGCCAGTGCCCCAACCCCGATGGCTGATGTTATATGCCGCTTCTCCTGCTTGCAGCGTTACCTCGTGCCGTTGGGATCTCTCTCTCAGCAGCCGCTCTTTCTCCTCGGCCGCAGGGCCGTTATCCGGCTGTGTAAACTGCTTCCGTTCCAATGTGAAGAGTACCGAGATCTTATTCCCGGAAGCTATAGCTTCATTCAGTGTGAGCCGGTAGACCTCATTCTCGGCCGTTACGCCCGGTGTTTGCATTCCGTACTTGATTCCTCCTTCCGGCTCGATGATGCCGTAACCGGGGACGTAGCCGAATATTTTGCCGATCGTCGCGGTCACCGAATCCAAATTCATCGAAGCGAGCACGGCCAGCAGGAAAAGCAGGGCGGCGGCTGCCGTCAGTCGCTTTCGCTGCCGTCTGGCCCGCACCGGACGGAAGCCGGCTTTTTCGTATACATTTGCCTTAATTCGTGCGGCGATTTTCCGGTCGACGGGAACGGACAGGTCGTCGTCCAGCAGCTTGCCGGTTTCATCGGCATCCAGCCGGTCCAGCAAGGCTTTCAGTTTGTCCTCCATTTACAGCACCCCCTCCAGCAGCGACTTCAGCTTGGCCAGCCCTCTCGATACTTTTTTGTCAACCGTATTGGCCTTTAGACGAAGCGCCGCGGCGATGTCCTTCGAGCTTTGTCCCAAATAATATTTGCGGACCATAATTTCACAGTCAGGCTCGCCCAACGCTTGAATGCTCTCAATGAGCGCTTCCCTCGTTTCCTTGCCAGCAACCTGATCGGCCGGGCTCTCCGACGCTTCGTCCATTTCGGCCAAGCCGCCGTCCTCCAGATTAACGAGCCTCTGCCTTCTGTTTAGGATCTTGTTGTAGCGGTTAATCGCTTTACGCTTGGCGACCAGCGCGACGAACGATTTGAGCGAGCTTTTCTGCGTGTCGATCGTGTCTCGGGCCTGATACAGCTCAAAAAAGATTTCGCTGACGCATTCCTCGATATCTTCCTTGTCGCAGACGGACGTCAGCTTATCGGAGACGATCGTGTACACGAGTCCCATATAGCGGTTCATCAGCAGCTCCAGCCCTTTCTCCGGATGACGGGCGAGCTTCTCCAGTATGCGATCGTCCAAACGGTTCACCTTCCTTCACTGCCAAAAAAACGATATACCTTTATATTCCGCTCATCGCGGGAAACCTGACCACGGAAACGTCTGAGGCGAACGAAAAAAACAAAAACCACACCCGGCTCTTTGGCCGGAGGTGGCTTCCTGCACAGATGAATCAGGCTGATCGAGAGACGGCCGTGAGCGTACTTACCCGCTGCACTAGTCTTGAATCGGACCCAAGACCCGGATCGCTATCGATTCATCCGGTTTGCAATCGTCATCGAAGCGGTACTTCTCCAAAATCATCCCTCTTGTCCTGGGAGCGAGTCCATTCGTCTTCCGGTATTCAGCCAGCATCCCGTACGGGTCCGGTCCCCACGGAAGAGGACCTTCATAATACACCGATGCGTAAGTCGCCTCCGGAATCGCAAACCCCATCATCCCCTCGGGGATGTCCGACAGCTCGCTGACCTGAAGACAATAGAAGTACGTGAACATCACTTCGCTGTCATACCAGGGCGCCCAATAGACGTCCGGATCGACCACATGCCGGATCTCGCCCTTACGCTCCATGAACAGCTGCTTCGTTTTGCCGATTTTACTAAAATCTCCGTGCTTAAACGATACATTAACGGGGAATCCGACCATGTACATTTCTTCTAACTTGACGATCTCCACATCGCTCGCTTTGCCGACCGGCTTTCCGGATACGTTCAACAGGCTCCGACCTTTCCGTTATGAAGTTAGACTGCTATTGAATGAAACGAAAACCGGTCGTCAAACTATACACCCCAAGGTCATTCGGCCCGCCCCGGCATCCGCAGCCAACCGCTATTTCTTACTGTTCCTCATAGCGGCGAGTACCTTCACGTCCCCTCCTGCACCTTCGGCAAACTTCCGGTACTCCGGGGATTCCATCGGCACGAGCGCCAGTTTGCCCTCCCCGTTGAAGTGGATGCCCCAGCCGTACTTTTTGGGAAGCATCGAAGCGCGCAGGCAAGCTTTCGGCGTCGAGTAAAACTCGTCCCGGATCCGGGTTCCGCTCTCGGACAGCTCTTCCCGGGTAATGCCCTTGTGCCGGACGTATGCTTCGTACATAAGTTCTTCCATTGTATAACCGTACGGCTGAGACGAAGCCAGCTCATATTCGATACCGGGCTTCGTTTTCCCGGCTTTTTTGTCCGGAGGTACCGTTCCGGTCTCCGCCGGACAGTCCGGCGCTACCGTGATGAATGTATCATAATAGTTGAAATTCATAGTTATGCCCATTCCTTTCGCTTCGCTCAAGGCACAAAACGGAATGAAATCCGTTCGCCTCGGGCGATTTTTTTGTATTCTAGAGTTGCAGAGATATTCAGTACACTACAAATCACGCGGAGG
>NZ_JARBDB010000054.1:0-315 GCF_036577605.1 Paenibacillus sp. GYB004 | reverse complement strand
AACGTCCTACTCTCCCAGGACCCTGCGGTCCAAGTACCATCGGCGCTGGAGGGCTTAACGGTCGTGTTCGGGATGGGAACGCGTGGATCCCCTCCGCCATCATCACCAAACGATTATGAAATTCAGGTTGCAACGCAGCCATGCGTCGCTTCGACCTCTGCAGCAGACTCGCCGCTGCATCAATCGTATTATTCCCTGAAAACTGAATGCGAACCGAAGAAGAGAGAGAGATGAAACGTTACCTCAAGGGCTCTTGAGGCCTCCACGAAGGTTCGTGGAGTATTGTAGGATAAGCCCTCGACCGATTAGTATTCG
>NZ_JARBDB010000053.1:0-222 GCF_036577605.1 Paenibacillus sp. GYB004 | reverse complement strand
CTTAACGCTAAGGAATCCCAACGGTTCCCGGGAATAACAAGGGAAAGGAGAGATTCCTTACCAAGAAAAACTACAGCTAAATCGCGGTCGTTCATCCGTGCTTTACATCGAATAGTCGTTTTTCTTAACGCTAAGGAATCCCAACGGTTCCCGGGAATAACAAGGGAAAGGAGAGATTCCTTACCAAGAAAAACTACAGCTAAATCGCGGTCGTTCATCCGT